>CAMYXB010000045.1 GCA_947303145.1 uncultured Clostridia bacterium
ATGGCGTCATGGCATTGAATTTGTCAATTTTGGACTTAATATGAGACTTCTTCTTCCCCTCATCTACTAGATATATATCCTCGTCATAGTCATATCTTCTAGCATCGAAATAGCCGTCACCACTCTCGCTCTCTTCCTCGAGCACATTGTATCTCATTCTCGACATGATACATTCGACAACAGACATGGCACAAAGAGTGAGCATGGAAAGAGTGAGGAGAATCCGTGAGATAAAACTAAGCGACAACAAAACCATTGCCACAACAAATAAAATAATTGACATGAGGTGTCTTTTCAAAAAATTCATATTAAAGCACCACAAAGAAAATGACAATCACTACTAGAAATACAAATAGCAATATGCTAAAGATGCGATTCTTGCGACTCAATGAATATGCAAGAGCGCCAAAAGCAGTGCACAGGAGCCCTGAATACAATATAACATCGTGCATCACATTGCCAAAGGAATCACCAAACTTAAAAAGTCTAATCCCCAAAAATCTAAATAGGGCCATAATGGCAACAAGCCCAATGGCATAAAAACAAATAAGTGAAGATAATCTCTTGAAATTCATATAAACTCTCCTAACTCTTTCATTATAATAGAAAAGATATGCCATAGTCAATCTAAAGTGTCAAAGTTGTTAAAAAATATTGAAAACAAGCAAAATTGCATGAATTGTATAAAGACATGAAATAACTATTAAATATTCATAGCACATAATTGGAATGAAAAAAAATTTATCTCGACTCGTTGAATGACTGTGGGTGGGGGATATTCTTTTTGTCAAGAAAAGATATGAAATAGTCTGGGGGAGGGGCAAAAAAGGATAAACGTTCACCACTTCTGGGGTGGGCAAATGACAACTTATAGGCATGAAGGAGTTGGCCTGAGAGGCCGAATGTTTCCCCCTTTCTCCCATACAGTCTATCCCCCACTATGGGGTGGCCTATATGCGAGGAGTGGACACGAATTTGATGCGTCCTGCCAGTTCTAAGCGTCCACTCGACCAAAGAAAAAGCCGAAGTCTGCCCCAAAACTTTATATAAAGAAATAGCCAGTCTACCCTCCTTCTCCCTCACTACGAACACCTTGTCGTATCTATCCTGTCCACGAGAGAGATAGTTTTGCACTTCGCCACATTCTTTGTTAAATGAGCCATAACAGACGGATAGATATTGCCTAGAGCAAGTTTTGTCTTGAATCTGTCTTTGCAAAGCAAGGTGAGAAAAATCATTCTTGGCGACAACAAGTAGCCCTGATGTATCCTTGTCTATCCTATGCACTATGCCAGGGCGAATGGTGCCACCAATTCCACTCAAATTTTGAGCATGAAATAAAAGAGCGTTGACCAGAGTGCCACTGACTATCTTGCCTGCTGGGTGAACTATCAATCCTTGAGGCTTGTTGATAACGATGAGGTCATCGTCCTCATAGACTATGTCAAGGGGGATATTCTCTGGCAATATATTATCCATATTTTCCAATTCATATGACACACTGATGCTATCCCCCTCTCTAACTTTATAGCCGGCTTTGAGAGATGCCCCATTGACTAAAACTTTGCCATCATCTATCAATTTTTTGATAAAACTGCGAGTGACTTCTCCTAGTCTAGACAAAACAAAATTATCCAGCCTCATATCACATTCATCATCTTCAACAATAAATATATTTTCCATAATCTCACACTTTTCTATTAGACGAACTGCTCTTGTAAATAAATAACATATATATGGCCATTAAGAAAAGCCCCACACAGAGAGCGGTGTCTGCGAAATTGAATGTGGGGAAACTGCTCCAAAATTCAAAATATAAAAAATCTCTTACCCCGCCTAAAAACAATCTGTCAATAAGATTGCCCACTGCTCCGCCGACTATCAAAGAAAGAGAGACAGAATACAGTGGGTGGAAATTCTTCCATTTAATCTCTAATACCACTACGCCTACCAAAAACACGAATGTAAACAACACTAGTAGCCACATACTTCCACCCAAAATGCCCCATGCACCACCAGTGTTGAGCCCATGCGCATCACGAATACCTATGATATATGGAATAACACTACCATATGTGCCATAGAGAAAAAATTTCGACAGCAAATCTATGACGAGGATAGCAATTATTAACGATACTTTAAGGATAATACTTTTTGTCATACGTGTATTATATCAAAGAAAACATTTTTTGAAAACAGAAATATGCATTCATCATATAGAAAAGTTTATTCATAGTATTTGAAAGCAAAGCACATTTTTTATTATATATATAAATAAAAAATAATTATTATTTCCAATTAAAATTTACGATGGTATATTGACAAAAATATTTTTCCATGGCAATATATATATGAACATTCATTTTGAGAGGATACAAACTTTGAGAAAAAGAAAAGTAAACAAAGTCATTATTCTATTGTTATCAGCGATAATCATTGTTTCTGCTGGGGTTATTATAGCAAACTCAAACAAAGGGGGCTCTCCTAACTCGCAGATAGTGATAAATGGCACTGATGTAGACTTTACTGCTAGGGGCTGGTTTCAAAGAGAAGGAGACTCTACTAGAACTAGACTGGTTAATTCTAATAGCAATGATGACAAATACACCATCTCAATTTCCGCATCAAACGGCCCTGAAACATCTTCACTTGAAGTAGACAACTCCCCAGATAATAATTGTGTTTCCTTGTTATTCGACAAGAGATATGTGTTGTTTACATATGAGTTCACAAATACTGCCATAGATATGGAATGTGCAATAGAAATATCTCTTAGCATATCTTCTCCCGAAAATAATAATCTCAAGGCCATCAAATACTCCACAGATGCCTCCCTATATACAGAGAACGAATTGAATAATTTTGTCGACACTGTCTCATCTGAAAGAGGATTTAACAATGACATAATAATGGCGGATGGCGAAGCAAAATATTATTATATATTGCTCGAAATTGACGACTTGTCTCTACCAATCAGTTTCTTCCCATGCTTTACTTGGACATTGAGAGGAATGAGTGTAGGTAGCAAGTAGATAAAATTTGTATATTAAGTCTGTTATTCTATTAACAGATTTTTTTATAAAATAATTTTTATTTAATACTAAAATGCTTTTTTTACATAAAATAGCATAAATCATTTGCAAAAATATAAAAATTGTTGTAATATTAATCTATCATAAGTAAAAATGAGAGGTGTATTATGTTCGATTTAACAGGACGTGTGGCAGTGGTGACTGGTGCGTCATCGGGACTAGGACGACAGATGTCCTATGCTCTAGCCAGTCAGGGAGCAGATTTAGTGCTATTGGCAAGAAGGCTGGATAGGCTGAATGAAATAAAAGAGGAAATAGAAAAAACTGGACGCAAGGTGCTGGCACTAGAATGTGATGTGACAGACACTGATGCAATAAATAGATGTGCACAAAAGGCTAAGGAATATTTTGGCAAAGTGGACATTCTTATCAACTGTGCTGGAGCCTCTAAGGACAAGGGGTGGTGGACATGACAGATGAGGAGTGGAATTTCACGATAGATGTAGATTTGTCCAGTGTTTTCAAGGTGACAAGAGCTTTTGCCAAAATTATGAAAGAAAATGGCTATGGAAGAATAATAAACATAGCCTCTATGTATGGACTTGTGGGAAACACCGCCATTCACACAGTGGCATATCACTCATCAAAGGGTGGTGTGGTGAATTTCACAAGGGCTGTAAGTGCAGAACTGGCACAAGACGGAATAACCTGCAACTGCATTTGCCCAGGATACTTCGAGACAGAACTCACAAGAGACGTGCTAAAGACAGAGTTTTTCCAGAATTTCGCCAAGGAACACGTCCCTATGGGAAGATATGGCAGAGAGGGCGAACTCAATGCTGTGGCGATATTCCTAGCAAGCGATGAAGCCAGTTATGTGACGGGTGCCATTATCCCAGTGGACGGCGGATATACAGCAGTGTAGACAAAAAAAGACATATTGGTCATTTCAATATGTCCTTTTTTTTAATCTAAAAAGCCATTTTGGGCAAGATACTGCTCAGTGGCAAAATAATAAGGAAAAGCTTGATTTTGGCTACTAACATGGACAACGTGATGCCTGCTAACCATAAAAATAGCATGAACCACTGCAGTAGCACTAGACACATCACGCTCCTCGTCATATACCTTACTACTCATTCTAAACGTAATCATAACAGACTCATCATCAAGTTGCTCATATACAAAGTTCACAGTAAATCTGTTCTCTGAATAATTATCATAATGTCTGAATGTTCCTGTGTTATTGCTGAAAAAGACAATATACCTAGCATTTCCTTCCTTTATATTTTCAGCTGAAGCTCCTTCGTCATAATATCTAACATCTAGTAGTAGACCATTTGGACCAGTCCTTTGACAAGCAAAAAGAGAAAAAGGAAACACAAGTATCATAACTAACAATATAATCGAATATTTTTTCATAATAAATTACTCCTAAATAGAAAATATCACATCATCTCTTGTTCTGGTCTTTCTTTAGTAGAAAAAAGGTCGCAAGTGACGTAATTGTATGTATAAATTTCGTCATAAAGCCCGTCATCAATAATGGGATTTAATAGATATTCCTTGCCTCTATCATGGACAGGGGCGCAAATCTCTTCCCTCTCGCAAAAGTCGTCTAGGGTGTCTCCCCTAAAGCCATGTCTAGTGTAAAATCGAGATGTAATCTCACAGCTATTGTCATAAACACGAGGAATGTAAAATCCACAAATATACTTTACTCCCTCCTTGTGACAAAAAGCCTCTAGAGACATCAGCATATTATGTCCTACGCCTCTAGATAAATAAGCCTCATCAGTCACCACAATCCTACTAATGTGACAATTAACGCTATTTAGCCAAAAATCGCAATACCCCACTTGCTTGTCACCATCAAGTGCAAGGATAAAGAACTTCTCTTGTCTCCTAGAATTGCCCACTAATAGCAAATCTACGCTCCCACCTTTGATAACAAATGACTTTTTATCCATAAACTACTCCATAAAAATTCTAACAGATGTATACTGTTTTGTAAAGAGTAAAAAAATCCTTGCCAGAAATGAGAAAATGTATTAGAATGTTCTAGCATGGAGAGGTATCGAAGTGGTCATAACGGGGCTGACTCGAAATCAGTTAGGGGGAAACCCCACGTGGGTTCGAATCCCACCCTCTCTGCAATCAAAGTTGCATTTGAATACCGAGGAAGTTCATATACTTACTAATGGTGTGTCAGATGCGATTTTTTATAAAACAAACAAAACTCAGTCGTCTTGTTTGCCACCAAGGTAGACATTTCCTTGTAGCATTTTTGAACAAGTGAGAAGGCATATTGAGATAAAAATAATTATGAACCCCATGGGAATGTATACACAAAACATGGGCATACTGGGTCTGAGGTGCTCTGTAGCCAAACTCCAACCTCTAGCCCACTCTTCATATATCTGTATGTAATTTACGAATGTGCTAATTTGGACATAAATGCCAAAAACTAGCATACAAATACCTGCTATCAAAGTTATATATCCAAAAACACTAAAAATTTTGCTAAGTGCAATATTATTCTTCACAATTCTTATCTCTACAAAAAAAATTATAATAAATGTAGAGAGTTTTGTCAAACGGACGGTTATATTTTCTTAATTTTTTCCCATGGAAAGTCTTCTCTGCCAAAGTGTCCATAGCAAGCAGTCTTTTGATAGATGGGACAATTTAGTCCCAACTCATCTATCATGTTGGAAAGAGAAAAATCGAAATTATTGTGGACAAAGGCATAAATTTCATCAAGCGAAGTGGTCTCTGTAGAAAATGTGTCGATGGATATTGATAATGGGCGAGGCAGTCCAATGCCGAAACTAAGTGCCACCTCACATCTTTTGGCCAGTCCATGTGCGACTATATTCTTTGCGACATATCTGGCATAATAGGCGCCAGAGCGATCCACTTTTGTGGCATTTTTTGAACTGAAAGCCCCTCCGCCCACTCGTCCTGCTGAGCCGTATGCGTCCACCACTATTTTCCTCCCCACACAGCCACTATCTGCCATGGAGCCCCATATGGTGAATCTCCCACTTGGATTTATGATGAACTCAGTGCTTGAATAATCTATGCCCCTCTCCATCAAAACTGGCAAAATGACCTCTTTTTTTATCTTATCTCTAATATAATCCAAGTCTAGTGATGCCACGTGTGAGCATGACAATAGAATTTTGCTGACAGATGTGGGGGTGTCACCCAAATATTTCACAGAGACTTGACACTTGGCATCTGCAAAAAATACATTGCTTCGCTTTCTAAATAATTCATAAGACTGCATTATGCGATGTGCTAGAATGATGGGAAGGGGCATATATTCTCTAGTTTCATCTGTAGCGTAGCCAAAGACTATGCCTTGGTCATTGGCACACAATTCCTCTCTCTTCACAGCACTGTATAAATCTATGCTTTGCTCACTTATCTCTCGAATAATGTCGAAGTGACAAGTATAGCCAATCTCTCTAAGCACTCGTCTCGCTATAGAATCATAGTCTATATGCGCCTTGGTGGTGGCCTCGCCATAAATGAACAGTTTGTTGTTTTTGATAGCGCACTCCACTGCCATCATGCTATCCTTGTCTTGCCTCAATGCCTCGTCTAGAAAGGCGTCCGCTATCACGTCACAAGTCTTGTCGGGGTGACCGATATTGACAGATTCACTGCTGAATATACGTTCTTTTGTTAAAAAATTCATCATTATCTCCTCACTTTTTGAATAAAAATCATTATTTTCTTTATTTTTTTAACAAAAATGCAAATTATCGACAAAAAAATGTTGTTTTTGCAGTTATTCATTGTCTTTACAAAGATAGGAGCGTTCAATTTCTACTTCGTTGCTTGTCAAATCGAAGAAAAAAAAGACCCGTTGACAAGCAACGGGCAAAAGGAAAAAATAATAATAAAAAGAAAACCCATTGCTCTGCCATTAGCACCTTGCAAAAGCAGGTTGCTGTGTGGTCTAAGGGGCAGTCCCTCGCACACTCTAAATGGTATTGAGATGTTAGCATAATAAAAAAAGTATGTCAAGTGAAAAAACAAAAAATTTTTAGGAATTATTTAATAAATCATTTATAACATAAGACACCATGACTCCCGCACAAGATAGTGGGTGATATACCACACTGCCGAGTCCACCTTGTGTTTTGACAGGACTTGACTGGGTATAACAGACGTTTATTCCCTTATATATGCCATATTTTTTGAGTTCTAGGCGAATTTTCCTAGCCAATTTATCATATGAAGTGCGAGATATATCCACCACTTCATAACTAGTAGGGCAAAATCTATTGCCTGTGCCCATACTGGATAGAAGTGGGATATTCTTTTCCTTGCAATGACGCATTAAAGAGACTTTTACTTGTGTATCGTCTATGGCATCTATAATATAATCAAAGTCGCTGGTGGCGATGCCGGAAATATTGTCAGATGTAAGGCGAATATCTATGGGTGTAATGCGGACATCGGGATTGATGTCCCCAGCACGATGAACAGCCACGTCAACCTTTTTATCTCCAATAGTGGACAATGTGGATAAGACTTGTCTATTGAGATTGCTCATAGAGAACACATCACAGTCTACCACAGTGATATGTCTAATACCCATTCTAACCAGCATCTCAAGACAATATCCACCCACTCCTCCTACGCCAAGTAGAAGTATATTCTTATCCTGAATACTATCTAAATGCTCACCTAGCACAAGACGAGTCCTATCGTAAATATTCTCCATAAAACTACCTTTTTTTGTAAAAATTATGCAAAAAAAACGTAAAAAACAATAAAATTTAATAAAAAATCAATAAAATCA
>CAMYXB010000046.1 GCA_947303145.1 uncultured Clostridia bacterium
GAGGAAGTCCTCGGCAGTCTTCTCTAAAACGACGTCTCCATATACTTCACTGCCCACTACATCTATCTTGATGTCAAATGACCTGCTCTCCCACCTAGCTGTAAGAGACACATTATTGGTCGGCATGGTGAACGAACTAGCGATGACAGCATCTGTGTCATCTCTGTAGTAGCCAGCATAGCTGTATAGCAGAGGATAATTCTCGTCTATCGCTCTGTGCTCGGCATCTGTGCTATTTATTATGTCTGTATTTATCAGTCCGACACTCTCGCCCCATGGGACAAAGAATGTGAGTGTGGTGACTGGGGAATATCTATAGCCTATGACTACATCACTGGCATTCTTTATCTCGAATACATCTTCGCCAAGGGTGACACCCTCTGCAAGTCTGATATAATTGCCAGAGAACACGCCATCAAAGGTGAACACCACAGTATATTTCTGCTTATCAAAGTGGACATAAGCATTGTAGACTTTCTTATAACCCTCATATTCGTCAGGGTCGAACAAAGACACACTCTCGCCATCTGGTGACTCCATAGAAATGTATGTGAATTGATATAATTCCTTCACTGCGCCATCACCTAGGGCTCCCACTAGGTCCACTGTCTTGCCATATTCCAAGGCGTATGTGGATAGGACGGAGGAAGTGTCGCTCACATCATAGAAGTTGATGGTGATGTTGTCTCCGCTGTATGCAAGATAAACATTGGCACTATGACAGCCCTCTTCTCTAAGGGCAACAAAGGTGCTGTCGTCCACATAGATATCCTTGTCAAATTCAAGGCTCTTGCTAGATGAGAAAGTCCCGTCCAATATGGCTCTAATATGGTGATAAGGGTAGAAGAAAGTGCTCTCCTCGTCTTTGATAGATACAGTGTCTCTATTCCCGTCATATTCTATGCCAAGCACTTTGCCATCATTATCCAGAGAGAATTTCACCACACTACCCATAGGCACTGTGTATGAAATAATGTTGTTTTCTACAAGATTGGAGTTGAGGACAATGTCCACCAATTCTGCATAGTAGACTTGATATGTATATGTCTTGCTCTCGGTGCATTTGATGACACCTGACACCACCTCATTGCTGTCAAGGTCGATCACTCCCGTGTATCTATGATAATCGTAGGTTATATCTTCGGCAGTAGGTAGACTGAAGCCCTTATCTGTGCCGTTGCCAAGATACACGTGTAGTGTGATGAGCTTGGTAGTGGCGTTGTATGACCACGTCTCCACGCCCTCTTGCTCGTCATAGAGAGTGGTGTCCACGAGATCTCCACCGTTGAGGTCAATGGTCACCTCGGTTGTCCTGTTGGAGAAATTGGCAAATAAAGTGAGAGTGTAGGAATATTCTCCCAGTGATGACACTTGCTTGAGGCCATAATCTGTGTGGAGAGTGAGTTTTTCGCCAATATCCACATAGAATATGCTATCGTCCATGAGATAGTAGTATCCCACGAGTTCATTGTATGGGAGAGAATAGCCCACATCTGTGATAGTGAACAAGTCTTTATAATATCTCAAGCCGTCTACGACCACCTTGCCACCAGAGCCATAACTGGCACCTGCGCTTAGCGAATCTTCGTCTAGTTCATAGGTCACAGTGACAGAGGCATAAGAGAACAGCTCGTAAAGAGTGGTCACTTTGCTAGTCAATATAAAGTCGCTATCGCTTATTACTAGATTGCTTGCGTCCTCTTTGTCTGCAAAATATTCCTTGGTCAATGTCCAGCCGGAGAAATTGTATCCGCTCTTGATAGGCAGAGAGCCGACTTTGGCAAAATACACACTTCTGGCGTTGAAGCTCTTGACAAGTCCGCTCTGTGTAATCTCCAGCGTGGTGTTGTCGTTGCTATCCTTGAATATAATGGTGAAGTCTTCCACCTTCCACACTGCATAGAGGGAATTGTCATCTGTCACGACATAAGAGGTGATGACACTGCCATTGCTGTCACTCTTCCAGCCAGTTTGAGCATACATCTCCTCATAGCCTTGTGGTGGGAAGAACTTGATGCTCTGCAGGGCAGAATAATTGAGAGTCTGTCCCAAGACATAAGTCTCTTCGAAGTAGTTCTGGCACTCCTTGGTGGTCTCTCCTCCGTCTGTGGTGTAAGAGGTGGCACCCACTTCGCCTAGGTCGGCAGAGTCATGATAGAATGACACCTTGGTGGTGAACACTGCATACAATATGGCGGTGTTGCCCACATATTCACCCATCATATCCTCATCTATGAGCACTATTTTCTCTCTACCATCACCACTGCCATACAAAGTGCCACTACTTAATATCTGGCTATTGATGTCGCTGTCATTCGTTATGCTCCAGCCCACGAAAGTAAGCAGGGCAGAAGATGAAGCGAATGAATCTATTGCTTGACCTGTGAGGTCGAAAGAGGCGAACTTGTGACCAAATCCGTCATAGCTCACATCTACAGTCATGCTGAATGTGCTGGCTAAAGCGGAGATAGAGCCATGTCCCTTGTTGAGTGTGAGATAATATAGTTCCACCCAACTGGCCTCAACGTTCTGCGTGCCAAGGGCGTCAAAGTCGCTAGGAGTGACAGAATTGTTCAGCCTATATGTATATCTTCCGTCAACAGTCCCCTTGACGATGGTCGCCACGTCACTATCTGTGACAAGGCCCACTCTATCATCACCGACTTTGCCCTCGCCCATGAGTCTGTGCCCTCTCTTTTCTAGAGTGGTGGACACAAGGGTTATGCCACTTCTCAGCTGTGAATATGTGGCTACATATATTTGATTGCCCTCGTCATCGAGTTTGAACTGCTCATAGTTATCATGAGGGACGAGAGTGTATCTAGGGAATTCTCTAGTGCTATAACTAGCATCTCCTCTCAATACCTTTATCTCGTATGTCTTCTCGACGAACAAGCACTCCAGCATGATGCCCTTGTCTCCGTCATTATCCCTCGCCTCGAAGTCCTCTTGACAGAACACAGAGCCCGATGCTGGCACGCCAAAATACACCACAGCATCTGTGGAGAATGTCGCACTGTATTCTCTATTTTGACTATCTATATAATGATAAGTAAATCCAACTAATGTCTTGAACAGCCCGTCACTATCGTCCTGTATCTCAAAGTCTCCGTCATACAGTTCGCCTAGGTCAGCAAAATTGTTGAATTGATACTCGCCACTAGAATATGTTCCGTCATGATGCTTAATCTTGAGTAGATATGTTGCGCCAGAGCAAAGTGAATAGAATCTCACGTCCATATTGCTCACGACGAATCTCTCTCCCGCCTTGTAGAAACCGAGAGAGTGGAGTTCTTCATCGGTCATGGTGCTGTCGTAGTCCTCCACAGCCACATTAGATGACAGACTCCATGTGAGGAATTGTAGATTGTTGGCAGACACATCGATATAGTCCTCTATGTCTGGCATCACTATGCTCTGCTCACTAGATATAGCCTGCACTGGCACTTCCTTGTTGGGATAGACGTGGGTGTCATAACTAGATGAGGCGTATACATAGTCACTTCCACCAGCATAGTTGAATTGAACCTTGTATGAAAGCACACAATAAACGCTATAACTGAGATATTCCTTGCCTTGATAATATACCTTGGTCATCTCTCCAGCGTTAGGCTGACGAAGTGGGAGCGTGAAAACTCTCTCCCCGCTCACATCTGTGTAGAAATATGCAGTGTCTCCATCAATGATGTATTCCACCTCGTTATTAGCACCGCTTTGAGGAAGATTGCCTCGGCTGTATGACAAGAGCATACTCCCTTCCGCTAGGGCGCTCTCGACATCGTCTATGTATATTGGAGTGTAGGAAGACGCTCCCTTGTTGCCATAGACATTGACTATCATTCCCTTGTATCTAAATGTAGGAGTCATGGTGAATGTTCTGCCCACATTGCTAGGCTCTCTTGACACCACACTGCCTGCGAAAGTGATTGAATCGGAGAATCTCTCCTCTCCGCCATTTAGACTAAAACCACCGAAGTAATATTCTGGGGCTATGGTATAGACTAGGGAGCCGTCCTTTTCCTTAGGCAGAGAAAGTGTAGCACCAAAAGACACCCATACACTCTCTATGGGCTCCATGGTCATGTCATAACTTGTATTAGGTGCAAAAGTGACAAGATAATGCAGTGCATATAGGCTGATATCTCCTGTAAGTACAATCTTCTCTCCTACATTATATATATTCCCGCTCTCTTGCACCACGCTAACAGAGGAAAATTTGCTGAAAGTGAAAGACTGAAGCCCCTCTACACCCTGCAGTTCCTTGCCAGTTAAGGTGTAATATTGCTCCCATTCCCCTTGCAAGTCTTTCTGTCTTGATGCAAGGATTAGAGCGTTGTCTATTCTGGTAGAATCGGCATAAATTGTGACAGAATATTTCTTGGTCCACTTGGCATAAAGGTTCATATCGTCTGTGAGATATTCTCTCATATTGTCAAGGTCGTAGTCTACGCTCCCTCCGTCCTTGTCAAAAGACCAACCATCGAAGAAATATCCGTCTCTAGTGGGATTGTCTATCAAGTCAATGGCGTTGTCCTTGTCGTATTGGTCAGTATAGGAGTAAGTGTCACTATATGTATTGTCTCCGTCACTATATTCTCCGCCACCTAGGTCATAGGTTATGGTAAAATCTCTCTTGTCCCATTCTGCCTTGAAGTTCTCTATATCCTCACCGGCATACAATTTGTCTCCGTCCTCTAGTTCTCCTATCTTATTGCCGTCTTTGTCGAGAATGTCTATCTTGTCTAGCTTGTATCCCTCTTTGACGAATTCGAATGTATCGAGGAGATTGCCATCTTCGTCATAGAGTTCGACCATTATCTTGGTCTTATTGCCCTCTTCCTTGGTCGTGAACTTGACCTGAATCTCTGTGCCATAAGGCAAGTCATAGCCCAGTCTCCTGTCATTGTCGTCATCGAATTCTCCATCGAGGTGGACATTGTTGCCCTCCCATGCAAGAGAGAGGGAGATAACTCTATCTCCGCTGACTACAGCGCTGTCCTCTACATTGACACCGAATTCACCCAAAGCAGACAGAGTCCTATATCCTGTGCCTGTGGACATGATGTATGCTCCACTGCTTGGTGCAGAATAATGCTCTCTCTCGAATTTAGGTAGTCTAAAGGTGGCTCCCTCTATGAGTGAAGTGATGGTCAAAGTCCTTTCCACCTCATCGAAGTAGACGTCAATATTGGCTAAATCGTAGAAATATTCCCTATCTCCTGCCTCGAGATTGAGCTTGAGATCCACAAAGAGCAATATATAAGACACATTGTCCTCATAGAAAACACCTGACAGCCAATCAACTATGCTATATGAAGAATCTTCGTTATACTTAAAGACATTGTTGTTGTCGAAACTGACACTATTGATATGGTCTATGTCTAGTCTGCTGTTATCCTCGAGGTCGATAGTCACCTTGTCTATAATCTGCTTGTATATGGCATAAAGGACGAATTCTCCCTTTTCCTCTACATAAGTGTCATCACCCAAAACGAATGAAGTGCTGTCTGTCAAAAGCACGACATCTCCGTCTAGGGCTTTCCTTGTATTGAATCCAACTAGGGCATATCCGTCACGACTAAGGTCAAGCCCTGCTTCCTCTAGTCTGTCACTTAGGACCTTCTCCTCACCAAGTGAGACTACTAGGCTGCCTATAACTCTGGTGTCGTCCTCGCTGCTGTAAATATTGAGAGAAGAGGAAGATGTGGACCACACTGCATAGAATGTGATGGACCTACTCCCCTCCAAAAGCTCTCTATCCAGCACTATGCTAGAGCCAGCAGGGAAAAGAGCGCTCTCGCTGTATGTATCCTCTGTCTCGCTGGATAGAGTCCAGCCGATGAAGTGGTGATACACTGGTCTTTTCATGCCCTGATTCATGAGAGTGTCATATGTAGGGAGATTGTAAGTCAGTCCATAAGTGAAGTCAGGAGAAGTAATCTCCACATCTACGTAATCTTGTGGATTATAAATCTCTGTCATAGGGGCATAATACTCCCTCACTGTGTGAGTATTGGAGTTATACTTGATATTGATGACTTGTGAGTCATATTCCACCACAAAAACAGTGTCTTGTCTAGGTGTGGCGATATGGCTGGACGTGTCATACTTCGTCTCAGAGGCACCCACAGCATAGAAGCTGGCTAGACTAAAGTAATCTCTAAGGAACTGAGCAAAAGTCTCCACATTGATGTCTGTGGGGTCTGTGGATATGGCATTGTTGACTAGACTATATGGGTAGATATTGTTGCTATCGTGATATGACCTATTCACGAAGTCTTGCAACAACTCCTCAACTGAGGAAAAGTCTATCTCCTCAGTATAGAATTTGGTGGAAATCTCACCCACATACAAGTATCTGCCTGAACCATAAGTGAACTTGTCCTCCACGATGAATGTGGACTTGATGTCGGCTAGGTCATATGTAGCATAGAGTTTGACATCATTTTTGATAGGTCCTGGGACAAAGGCTGTGCCGTCCTCATATGTCCAGCCAGTAAAGTGAACCAAAGTCTTGTCTCCCTCTTCAATATCTTGTGGAGTATAAGGGTTAAGATATGTCCCCTCTTGCAGTTCGTATTCTCCCGCATTGGCGAAAGGACCCGTCTCAAAAGACACTTTATACATCTTGGGTGGAATCATCATCACACCCACTATGATGCCTATGACAGAGATAAAAATCAAGGCAATCGTGGCAATGATAAGCAGCTTCTTTTTGCTGACTTTCTTCCCGCCACCCTTATTATCCGCCTTGTTATTTATGTCTTCTGACTCTTTCTCTAAAGTGGGTGGAGTCTGTGGCACCACTGCTCTCACTTGCTGAGGTCGCACTCCCTGAGGTGTAGGTTGAGGCCTTGCTCCCACATTCCCTTGTGGACGAGGAGCACTCTGAGGCACCACACCCGTCTTGGGTGGCACTGGAGGGACTGGATTCTGCCCTGCTGGAGTGGCGGGACGTGGGCTCACTGACGGACTCCCCGGCACACTTGGTCTAGGGGCAGCAGGAGTAGGACGAGAGCCTTGTGGCATAGGACGAGGGGACACCCCCTGCGACATAGGACGTGGAGCCCCTTGAGGCGTGGGACGAGGGGCCCCACTTGGAGTGGAACCTTGAGCCCTTTGCGGAGTGGGCGTCATACCAGCGGGCCTGCCTGCCTGCACTGGCCTCTGTGGAAGAGGTCGCCTTGGTGGCAATCCTGTGCCATTTGCTCCATTGTTTACCCTATTTTTGTCGTCCATAGTTATCCTCCCAAATATTATGCGAAAAGAGATTAAAAATATTATTTAATCTCTCGCACGCACACATGGTTGATTATATTATAACAATTATTTCTTTATAAGACAAACAAAAACGAGCTTTTTTTACATTTTTTACAAAAAAATCACCTCTTTTGAGGTGAAAAAGAAAAAATATAAATAAACCCAATCAACTACGCCACAAAGGGATATATACGTTTGATAAGAATAGACCCATTCGACTACGTTCCGCTATGCTACACTCCGCTCAGGGTGACATGAATAATATATGTCATTATGAGCGGAGCGGTTGCGAAGTCGAATAATCTAAGAACGATAATCTATTATGTCATTATGAGCGGAAGAAATGAAAGACTGTTTTTCTTTCTAAACATTGCGA
>CAMYXB010000047.1 GCA_947303145.1 uncultured Clostridia bacterium
GTCTTAATATATATTATTCATTCGATGGTTGTGCCTCGAGCGGAGCGGGGGAGACTTGCTTATCCCTAGAAAACAAATATGCATGGCACATGCCAAATATAGGAACAATGAGGGTGAAAGTATACACCATCATACTGCCAAAGAATGACATGACAAGAAACGCACACAGCCCCATGAAGAATGGCATGACATCTTCCTTACACTTACACTTAAAAAATCTAACTATGGTCCAGATGCAAATGGTGGCATAACACACTGGCGCCACGAGGCCAAATTCCACCCATAGTGATAAAATCTGCATGTGTGGTCTAAACAATGTGAGAATGCCCGCTCCATAGCCGAGGAACACAGTGTATACGCTGGCGAATATTCCCCTTAATGTATCCATAATAAGTTCCTTCCTCCCCCAGCCGTCTGCGCCCGGCACTTCCTCGGGACTGAGGCCTATGTGGAAGATATTGTCAATAACAGCGAGACATTCTCTAAAAAATCCTACAGAACAATTCCTATACTGCACCCAAAAAGTGCACATATCTACAATAAATGACATGGGGATAATGAGGACAAAGAAAGTGAGCAGAAGATAAGGGCATCTCTTATCCCTTATCCAACGATAGAGCAAAAGAATGAATGTAAATAGATACACTGTGGCTATTGGCACGAAAGAGCCATTGCAATACAGCCACAATGTAAAGGTGAGGAAAGATATAGGGAAGAAAATCTTGTCAAATATACTCGCCTCATTTTTAATAAATCCCGCACACACGACAGTAAGTGTGGCCACGATATATGCAGAATAGTTGGGATTGACAAACTGCATGGAGTATCCGCCAATTCTATTATACAAATATCCTGGGATACCCACGCCCATGGGAGATATGAGGGAAAGGACTACACTTATCAGCATGCTAGATAGGAAGATGTAGAGCATAAACTTGAACAAATCTCTATCTGTAAGTCTGAAGCACAGATACACCATAAAATACGAGATATAATACATCCAAGTAGAGTTGGCTTTGTGAATAAAGGCAGAGCATACTACCCACAGAAACAAAACCACCCCAACAACTGCGGGCAAAGATATAATTCTCCTTAAAAAATCCTTGAATGATATTTCCTTTCGACAAAGCACTACTCTAATGAGAAGATAGATAGAATACATCAATCCAAATGCCACCAATTGTGTCTCTATGCCAAATCTCATAAAACTGCCGAATATTATGCACAAAACAGGTGACACTGCTAGCCACATGGCAAATGAGGCATTTATCATGTCTAGCATTTTTCTTTTGTTAGATAATTGTTCCATATCCGTATATTATCACACTTTGCCGATAGATAGCAAACTAAATTTATATAAAAAAAAGAAGGAAACTTTGTAAAAGTGACCTTCCTTCTATGTTTGTAATAATTACTTAAGTTCGACAGTAGCGCCAGCTTCCTTGAACTTGCCCTCAAGCTCCTTGGCTTCCTCAGCAGGCACATTCTCTTTAATAGTAGATGGAGCACCATCGACCAGAGCCTTGGCTTCGCTAAGTCCCAGTCCAGTGGCCTCACGGACAACCTTGATAACAGGTATCTTGTTAGGTCCCACTTCCTTAAGAACAAGTGTGAACTCGCTCTTCTCCTCGGCTGCTGGGGCAGCGGCTGCTCCACCAGCGACAGGGGCTGCGACTGCAGCGGCTGCACTGACACCGAACTCCTCTTCTAATGCTTTAACTAGGTCACTCACTTCGATAAGTGACAATTTCTTGATTTCTTCTACCAATTCTTGTGTAGTCATAATTTTTTATTCTCCTTTATATTTTCTATTTTAATTATTCAAGCCGTCTATATTAGGCTTCCTTCTTAGCAATGGCATCTAATGCTCGAGCCAAAGCAGCCACTGGTGCATTGAGCATACCCAGCAATTGTGCAATAAGCACTTCTCTTGGAGGAATCTTGGACAATGCCTCCACCTTAGTAGCATCGACTATGTCGTGTCCCATGAGGCCGAATTTTGGTGCCAAGAACTCCTTGTCCTTGGGTCTAAATTCTCCCTTCATCTTGAACAATACAGATGCAGGGGCGACCTCGTCTTTGCCAAAAGCCACAGCAGTGGAGCCTTCGAGGAAATTGGGGTCATAACCTGTGATACCCATCTCGTCTAGGGCTATCTTGATGAGTCTGTTCTTGTATATCTTGTAGACCACATCTTTTTCTCTAAAGCCCTTCCTCAAAGTCGTATCTTGCTCTACGTTGATGCCTTGATAATTGAGGAACACCACGCTCTTGCTGTTCTCCAAATGAGACTTAATCTCTTGGACTACGGCTTTCTTCGCTTCTAATGCTTCTTTAGACATATACACTCCTTTTAAGAAAACAAAAATCCCTATACTTCGAGTAAGTATAAGGAATGATATATGCCCCCCTATCCTTACCTCGGCAAGCATGGCGGAGCCATTTACGACCAAGTCACTTGCTGTCTTAAGTAAATAAGATATTTATTTTCTACGAGACATTATACATAAATATAAATGATTGTCAAGTGTTTTTCAACAAAAACTCTAAAAATCGTCTAAAAAGTGGTGACGATGGCCGTCTTTATCCTTGTAGGCGATGATGGTGGAAAGGTTAACATTCTCCACACTGCGAAATATGTTGGCCTCCACTTGAGGATTAAGGGCTTTGAGTTCCTTAATTATCCTTTTTACTTCTTTACGCTTAGATGTATTCTCCTTACCTATTTTATCGAAATTTTCCTCTGTAAAATGGCAGGCGCATTGGAGGAAATTCAGTCCATATGTATCTCGCCACTTGATTATGTCCTCTTCTCTTACAAGATACATTGGGCGAATGAGTTCCATGCCCTCGAAGTGACTGCTCTTTATCCTTGGCATCATAGTCTGCACCTGTCCACCATAGAGCATTCCCATAAGAATAGTCTCTATAACATCGTCAAAATGATGCCCAAGGGCTATCTTGTTGCAACCGAGACTTTGCGCCATGTGATAGAGGTGTCCTCTACGCATTCTAGCGCAGATATAACATGGTGACTTGTCAATATGGTCGACATTGTCAAATATATCACTCTCAAAGATATGAATAGGCACATCAAGCAGGCGGGCGTTATACTCTATCATCTCTCTGTTTGCCTGACTATATCCCGGGTCCATAACAATGAATTTCACATCAAAGGGGAACTTGTTGTGACGCTTGAGTTCTTGAAAGAGCTTGGCAAGGAGCATGCTATCCTTGCCGCCAGATATGCACACAGCCACGCTATCTCCCTCGCTCAATAAGTCATATTCATTGATAGCATGACAAAAGGGTGTGAAAAGTGTCTTGTGAAATCTCCCTCTTATCCCCTCTTCCACTTCATCTTTTTTGCTCATTATCACTTGTTCCTTCCCGTCTAGCATATCTTAAATTTCTCCTTATGAAAGAAGCGAATTTCTCCTCTGTAAAGCCAAAGTCCTCTAAAACGGCATGATATTCCCCGCTTCTGCCAAATGAGGTGAGGTGGAACACGTAATTAGGATTGGTGGCATACTTATACCACACGTTATCCCCACTACATTCTATGCAGAATATCGGTCTATCTCTATGCAGGACATTGTCCTTGTATTCTCTACTCTGCTCATCGAAAAGCGATGTGCAAGGCATGGACACCACTCTCGCCTTGATGCCGTCCCTTAGAAGCAATTTCGCAGTAGACAGGGCAAGGGGGACCTCGCTGCCACAAGCCACTATAGTTATGTCATGTCCCCAGCATTGTGAGATGACGTATCCGCCCTTCATACTTTCCTCGAAGTCGTCCTCCACTCTGTCTATCTTCTGTCTAGGCAGACACAGAGCCACAGGCGAAGAGTGGGAGAAATAGAACTGCAGTGTGCCGAACATCTCCCTCTCACCACAAGGACGGAATGTGTATAGACTGGGCATACTGCGCAGGGTGGCCAGTTGTTCCACTGGTTGATGCGTGGGGCCGTCCTCTCCCACTGCGAGTGAGTCATGTGTGAAATAATACAGAACGGGCAAATTCATCATACTCGCCATGCGTATAGCTGGAGTCATGTAGCCAGCGAAGGTCAAGAATGTAGAGCAAAAGGCTCTAAGCCCTCCATGCAATGCTATGCCACAAGACACGCTACCCATGGCATGCTCTCTTATGCCAAAGGCAATGTTTCTAGATGACTTGTCATTGTTGAAGTATCCCTCATCATCGAAAAAGCACCTAGTAGACGGAGCAAGGTCGGCACAGCCACCGAGCATATTGGGATAAAGAGTGGATATGCAGTTGAATATCTCATGCCCCTTTTTCCTAAAGTCCAAAATTTCTTCCTTGGTGATGACTTTCTTCATAATTTTCGAGAAGTCCACCGCTTTCTCTGTCATGAAACTCTCGAACAAGTCATACTCTTCCTTATACTTGGCCTTATACATGGATAGTTGCTTGCGATATTTCTCAAGGCGCTTATCCTTGCTACGCAAAAGTTTCTTTATATATTCATCACAATCTTGTGGCAGGACATAGTCGTCATAGTGATAGCCGAGATTATCCCTCAAGATGCGGACATTCTCATCATCTAGTGCCTTGCCATGAATTTCTGCAGTGCCTTTCAGTGCAGAGCCATATCCTATGGTGGTGTCCACCACAATAAGAGTAGGACGAGAAGAGTGTTTTGCTTTTCTTATGGCATGATCTATTGCCTTGACGCTACGCCCGTCTCTCACGTGAAGAACACTAAAGCCACAGGCTCTAAATTTGGCAATTACATCTTCATTATTCGACAGATTGCTATTGCCCTCGATAGTTATCCTGTTCCTATCGTATAGCACAATAAGTCTATCCAGTCTCAATCTGCCAGCCAGACTTATCGCCTCTTGGGCGACACCTTCCATGAGACAGCCATCTCCCACCAAACAATATGTATAGTGGTCCACTGGAGAGAAGTTCTCTCTCCTTAGTTTATTCCTTAGATATTCCTCGGCAATTGCCATGCCTACAGCCATGCCCACGCCTTGACCTAGGGGGCCTGTCATGGCATCTACACCAGGGGTGACGAGTTCGGGGTGTCCAGGAGTCTTGCTCCCCAGTTTCCTAAAAGACTTCAAATCATCTACAGACACATCGAATCCAAACAAATGCAGAAGCGCATAGCAAAGTGCGCTGGCATGTCCAGCAGAAAAAACCACTCTGTCTCGTGAGATAAAATCGGGATTGCTCCTATCTAACAGTGCATTCTTGAACACGCTATAAGCCATGGGAGCACTGCCTAGGCATATCCCAGTGTGTCCCGACTTTGCCCTACTTATCTCCAGCGCAGATGTCACTCTAAGATAATTGACTAAAATATCGTCCTTGTTCTCCATACTACCTCCTACATACCAATTTAACTATTCTATTTATCGCTGTCTTTCTGCCAAGATTGTTCAAATCTAAACTAGTCTCGCTATATTTTGTCAAAAGTTCATCTCTCACTGAAAATTGTCTAAGACTGAGCGATATCTCCTCACTTGTCAAAGACTTTCTACCTCTCAGGCTTTTCTCAAGTAAGTTGCTGTCTAGTCGAAGGTAAACAACATGCGTATTGCTCAAAAATTTGTTCTTATCCTCAAATCCTAGATAAAGGGAGAAGTCGAGAGATATGATGCTGTTCTCATATTCAGCGATATCTTCTAGACATTTCCTCTTGAGACTGCCTAGATAATCTATCCCACAAGTATTCCATATGGCTTTCTCATCTTGAAGTGTATAACTTATTATCCCAGAGGCGTCAGCAAAATATACCCCCAAGGCATCGGCTAGCCCTTGAGACACATCTAGCGCTAAAGCATCATCTTGACAAAGAATGGTAATAGACTTCAATTTTCCCCTCTTATACAAAAAATATATCATAAAAGAAACAGAAATCAAAGCGAAAATCAATATGTGTTTATCATATAGTTAAATATATATTGCTGGGCGTAGCCAGAATACTTGCCAAAAAGCGACACAAAGTATGCACCAATCTCCTTATCGCTGGGCTTGTCCTCACAAAAAAGTGAATAGGACTTCCTTATCCAAGTATCCACTGGGAATACATCTGTCCTAGCGAAGCCAAAGAACAAAACACAATCCGCCACCTTGGGCCCCACGCCCTTGAGAGTGAGGAGTGCTTTCCTAAGTTCCATAGTAGGTAGAGAGGAGAGATAGTCCATATCAATAGACCTAAGATGAGCTATGGTGTCCACCATATATGGAGCCCTGTATCCCATACCAAGAGACACAAAGTCCGCCTCTGTGGCAGAAGATAGACTATCAAGTGTGGGAAAGGAGAATACTCCCTTCTCTATCTCCTCTCCATACTTTTGAGAGAGGGAGAACAATATCTTCTTTATCCTCTTGATGTTATTATTGGCAGAGACTATGAAACTGAGAATGGTCTGCACCCTATCCTGCCTCAATATCCTAATATCTCTCCCGCAAGATAAAAATCTGTCAAACTGCGGATAAATCTTGCACAACTGCTCTTTAATGCTGACATAATCTGTGTCTAGGTCGAAAAAATTGTAGAAATAATCTACATCTTCAGTCTCTATCCTAGTCTCGCCCTCGCCATAAGTTATCCTCGCTAGTTTATTAGCGCTGGTCACTATGTATCGCCCACACTCGTCCTTTTGAAAGGAAAAAATCTGCCCACACTGAAGTGTGCTCTCTATGTCAAAGTCGTCTCCCACAATTAAAATGGCTCTTTCTTCTTTGGTTATTTTCATACAATAGATTTTATCACAAAACAATATAAAATCAAATGTAAAATATTTCTATCCTTTATCCTCTATATTACATATATCTATTTCTTCATATAAAATTTGTTGCCAGAGGCGAATTGAGACAGGATTGATGACGAGAAGTGAGTTATTTTGTCTTTTTTTATGCTACTTGTCACTTCATACACTTTGCTGAGCAGTTCCTTGTATGACACACCCTCTCTCGCCCAGAGATAATTCGCCATAGAGCCGGGGATAGAATTGACTTCGTTGAGATAAAGTCTCCCTTTATCCTTATCATATAGATAGTCTATCCGCACAACACCAGAAAGTCCCATGGCTTTCACTGCTTGCCTTGCCATATCTTTCATATTTTGCTCAATCTCTGGTGGTATGTCTAGAATAGAGCGTTCTCCGTCACCAGTTATCGTGCCATTGTCTAGATATTTGTCCTCAAATGAGAGGAAATCTCTCGAGTGATGCACTTCTTCTATGCTAGAAAATTCCACATCACTGCCACCAGCGAGGACAGAGAGATTGAATTCTCTTAGATTTTCCACCGCTCTCTCGATGAGCACCTCATCACAGAATAGATAGGCGAAATCTATGGCTTCCTTTAGAGTCCCCTTATCTCTAGCGAAAGTGATACCCACACTGCTACCCAGTGCACATGGCTTGACAATGAGAGGGAAAGACAAGTCTTTTAACTTGCCAGACAAAAGGCTATCCACCTCTTCCACTTTGTCATCACTTGTGAGAATGGCATAGTCTACGACAGATATACCTCTTTCACGACAGACGAGTTTGGTCAAATGCTTGTCATAACTCACAAGACAGGCTCTGTGACTGGGA
>CAMYXB010000048.1 GCA_947303145.1 uncultured Clostridia bacterium
GCCAAAAGTTCAAAAATCGCCGATTATGAAATAATAGAAAATGAATGAAAAACAATCTTTCATTCCCTTTATATCTTGCACATATTACAGATAGTCTAATTGCCTGAAGCGGAGTCAATGCCCTCTTTATCTGGCTGAGACCTCTTAATCCTTCTTACCTCTTCATAATCTTTGATGATGCTGTCTATTAGAATGAGATTCTTGAATAGTAATGCATGCTCGAAAAGGCGAAGATTGAGCCCTGTATATCTGGCTATTTTATCTAATCTGTAGTTGAGGGTATTCCTATGCATGAACGCTTTGTCACTTGTGATGCTGATATTGAGATTGTTGTCAAAAAATGCATAAATGGTGTTCATAAGGGGTTTCTCATGCAATATTAACTGGATATTGGCACTATCTATCACTTTCTTGAATCTAGACATATTGTTTTTTGAGAAATTTTTGATGATATTCTCTGTGCTAAAAAGTCTGGCTATTCGCTCACATAGTGGCTCCTGACTAGACGAAAGGTCGCTGACTTCTATTTTCTTCCTACTCATATCATCACTCCTCTTCCTCTAACGAATCCACTATTGCACCATATTTGAGATAAATATTCCTACACTCCATCTTCTCCGCTACTTCTAAACTTGATGTAGAGATGAGTATGGTCGATGAGGAAAAATATTTCTTTATAATCTTGATAATCTCCCTGCACTCAGCAGTGGACAAATCCTCGAAAATGTTGTCCACGAGCAAAATATCAATCTTCCTTAGAGACAATCTCGCAAAAGACACGAGGTATTTCTGGAAAGGAGTCAACTTGTATATCTTCTCTTGAGCGATATTTTCTATATTAAAATCACTTAGAGCCTTATTAATCTTCTCCTCCACTGCTTCGTGCTTTATGTGTCTAATGTCTAGGACATATTTGAGATTATCATATACACTCTTTTTGACGAAAAAAATGGATTTGTGTGGAACATAGCCCATAGAAACATCTGTTGAATAGTCCACTTTATCCACAGGAGTGTCTGAGATGTAAATCTCACCACTATCTGCTTTTTCAAGCCCAGCAATAAGCCTTATTACACAAGTCTTGCCACTATCCTTGGGCCCAACAAAAGCCACTCTCTCCCCTTCTTTTATGGTGAAAGATACATCACTTAGGGCGAAATATTCCTTGGTGTATTTCAAAAAGACATTGTTAAAAGAAATCATGATAAAAATATTTTATCAAAAAAAATAAAAAAAGCAAACAAAAATGCAAATTTTTTTTTACTTTTTTTTGTGCAAAATGGAAATATATTTCTTTCAAAAATAGATAAATAATTATAATCAAAAAAATTAAAAAAAATAGATGTATTTTTGCTCACAGTGTGATATAATGATGATTAGTATTGAAAAAAATTAGGAGCAAAAATGGATTTATTCGACAAATGCAAAGATTTTAAGACTGTAGACATTTTAATAGAAAAGGGGATATACCCTTATTTTCATGCACTGGAGACCAAGCAAGGGCCAGAGGTCGTCATGGAAGGCATAAATGAGATTATGCTGGGTTCCAACAACTACCTCGGTCTCACTTCTCACCCTGAAGTGATTGAGGCAGGACGTGAGGCTTTGATGGAATATGGCTCGGGTTGCTCGGGCTCAAGATTTCTTAATGGGACTACCAAACTTCACCTCGCACTAGAGAAGGAACTGGCAGAGTTTTTACACAAAGAGGACTGCGTGACATATTCCACAGGTTTTCAGACAAATCTTGGTGTGATAAGTGCTATCGTAGGAAGGAATGACTATATAATAGGAGACAAGGAAAACCATGCCAGCATTTATGATGGCTGTAAACTGAGTTATACAAAGGGACTTCTCCGCTACAAACATAGCGACATGGAGGACCTCGAGAGGCAACTATCTTCCCTACCACTTGACAGTGGAAAACTCATTGTCACAGACGGAGTATTCAGCATGGGAGGAGATATATGCAAACTCCCTGACATAGTGCGTCTTGCCAAGAAATACAATGCAAGAGTTATGGTGGACGATGCACATGGATTTGGCGTGATAGGCGAAGGTGGAAGAGGCACTGCATCATACTTTGGGCTTGAGGACGAAGTGGATATAATAATGGGCACATTCTCCAAGAGTCTTGCATCTATTGGTGGATATGTAGTAGCGTCAAAAGAGGTGTGTAATTATCTAAAACACAACTCAAGACCATACATATTCTGCGCATCAATAACTCCAGCCAGCGTGCAGACTGCAAGAAAGGCACTAGAGATAATAAAGCGTGAGCCAGAAAGACCAAAAAGACTGATGGCTCTTGCAGACTATGCGAGGAAGAAATTTAGGGAGAAAGGCATAGATATAAGAGACAGCGAGGCACCCATTATCCCCATCAATACATACGACAATGAGACGACATTCATCGCTTGCAAGAAATTATTTGAAAATGGCGTGTATGTCAATCCTGTTGTCTCCCCTGCCGTTCCTGTGGGTGAAAGCATAATAAGAACCAGTTATATGGCGACACTCACAGAGGAGCAAATAGACAGAGCCTCCGACATTATAGCCAAAGTCATGGGCGAACTAAACTTATTAAAGAAATAATATAAAAAAAGTTAGTGTAAATAATAATACTAACTTTTTTATAAAAAAAAGCATGTTAAAATAATATTTGACAAAAACAAATCATGGAGTATATAATCTAAAATAGTGACAAATAGAAGGAGGAAAACATGAAAAAAATAATAAATATGTTGCTTGCATGCTCTATGGCTATTATCATTGGACTAGGTGTAATGGGCTGTTCTGCCTCTTACTCTGCTAGTGCAATAAAAAGCAATTTAGTCAATGCTGGTTATACTGTAAGCGAAGAATTTGATGTCAACTTTGAAGACGAGACAAAGGCTAGCGAGCTTGCCGGCATTCAAAGAATATTTGCAGTAGCCAAAGGTAGTGGTGACAACAAAGAATTTGCTATAATATTGGTATTTGACTCTATAAAAAGTGTTGAAAATGGCATAAGCAGTTCAAAACTAATTGAACTAAGCACAGGTGCTAGAAATCAATGCGGAGACAACAAATCAGATTCCGTAGTAATGGGCACATACAACAATGTAGCATTCGCTGGTGTAAGTGCATTAAGAGACATAGCTGGACTTAAATAAAAAATATAGATAATAATCTCTCAAAATTTTGGAAGTGCAAGAAGAAGCACAGAAAAAAATTGATAAAAATTAAAGGAAAGTATAAAGATATAGATTTCTATAATGAGTTATTGAACTATATAGAACAAATAGACAAACAAGACAATAATGAAATAAACTTATAAAATATAAAAAGTTAGCATAGACTGCTAACTTTTTTGTATTATTTGTTGATTATTCCATGGCAGAATGGCTTAATAATTGCACTCGATGAGGCCTAGGTTGCCGTCATTTCTGCGATAGAGGACATTGACTTTGGCAGTCTCTCTATTGAGGAAGATGTAGAAATTATTGTCCACGTTGTCTAGGAACATCTCAGCATCTTCTACGGATATAGGCTCGAGGTCAAAGGTCTTCTTCCTCACGACTTCTGGCTTGCTAAAGACGGGCATTTCATCGAAGAATAGGAAGTTCTGGCTGGAGAGGGAGTCTTTTTTAAGTCTAGTGAAAAATTTGTCTCCATATTTTATTATCTGTCTCTCCACTTTAGGAAGAGCGAGGTCTATATTATCATACATATTATCACCCGCTACCTCTGACCTATAAAAAAGCCCTTTGGACCTGATTGACAACTCGAGTTTGGCAGTATTGCCTTCCAGCTTGCAGTTAATCTTAGCCTCGGCATCGTCATTGAAATACTTGTCGAGTTTGCCCACTTTCTTCTCGATGATGTCTTTTAGTTTGTCCGAGATAGTGTAGTTCTTTGAATTAAATTCTATTTTCATAAATTAGTCCTCCTTTAGACTAAATATATTTTAACAATTTTCCCAGCAAAAGACAAATGATTTCACTAAATTTTGGCATAAAAAAAACAAAGATAAATGACTATTTCTAAAAGTATCTAACTAAATATATCCCACGTGATTGTGAGATATATTTTTCTGTAGCAAATTGTTTTAATAATCTATTGTTTCTTCCTTTTGAACATTATTTTTTTTAAGATAATCCTCGATAGAAAAGGAGTTAAAGGTAGATCCGCCAGTCTTGGTTCTATAATAAGAGAAAGAGTTAAGTCTGTCTATGCCATAAAACAAGCAAAAATCGGGGACATAGCGATTTTTTATAGTTTCAGGTGTAGCAAGGACTATTTCAGGGAAAGTAAAAGCCTCATTTTCCATCAAATAAGCAGAAGCCTTAAATGGCATAACAAAATGAACGTTTGTTCCCTTATCAAAAGCATCTAGGTCTATAATGGCGTTAGCGTTGTCTGACGGGACAATGACGGTCAAATCCTTTATCCCACTAAAACAACCCCTTTTCATCACGACACAACTTTTTATTCCATAATAACTCTCACGGGCATCTTGTCCCCTAAGTTCTGGAATGACCACAGTCTGCATTTTAGTATCTTTCTGCTTAAAATTTACGAATTTTTTTAGATTATTGGTCAGTTCACCAAGGATAAAACCATATTCCAGATTTCCCTCTTTGTCATAATGGACAAGCATATTGTTATTGTTTTGGTTTTTAATATAAAAATCCATAATAGAATTCCTTTTTCTGTGAAAATATATCACAATCAGTGGAAAATGTCAACATAGTGATTACTTATCTTGATTGTCCATTTGGAATTTAAGTCCTGTAGATGAGACGGAGACGACAATTTTATTGCCAGTTATCTCGCCAGAAAGCAGTGCATCTGTGAGCCTGTCCTCAATCTCTGTCTGGATAAGTCTCTTAAGTGGTCTTGCGCCATATTCACTGCTGGTGCCATGCTCCACAAGATATTTGAGGGCACTTTCGGTGAACTTGAGGTGAATATCTCTTTCAACCAGTCTTTTATTGAGATTGGACAGCATAATCTTGGCAATAGATGTGAGATTCTCCTCTGTAAGTGAATGGAACACAGTTATGACATCTATTCTATTGAGGAACTCTGGTCTAAACTTGCGTCTCACTGCGGATAGGAGAGTTTCCTTCATCTTCTCATACTCTGGATTGCTCTCTGTAAAGGAATTGTTGAATCCTAGTTGTTGCGTGCGAGAAGTGAGGTCACTGACACCGCAGTTGCTGGTCATGATGATAATGGTATTCTTGAAATTGACTGTTCTGCCATGGCTGTCTGTAAGTCTGCCATCATCAAGAACCTGCAAAAGCACATTAAATACATCTGGGTGAGCCTTCTCTATCTCATCAAATAGCACTACTGAATACGGCTTGCGTCTCACTTGTTCTGTGAGTTGTCCGCCATCATCATGTCCTACATATCCAGGAGGGGCTCCAATGAGTTTGGATACGGAATGGCTCTCCATATACTCGCTCATATCTATTCTAATAATATTATTTTCGTCATCGAACATGGCCTCGGCAAGAGCCTTGCATAGTTCTGTCTTTCCTACACCAGTTTGACCTAAGAATAGGAAAGAGCCTATAGGTCTCTTGCTGTCCTGCAAGCCGACTCTTGACCTTCTTATAGCCTTGCTGACAGCGGTGACTGCCTCATCCTGTCCCACCACTCTCTTATGGAGAAGTTCCTCGAGTTTTAACAGTTTCTCTTTCTCGCTCTCGGTGATTTTGCTGACAGGGATACCTGTGGCACGAGAGATGACATCGGCTATCTCCTTCTCTCCTATTCTTGGCTCAGATTTTGGCTTGGAGAGATTATATTTATCCTGCTCAGCCTTGAGTTCCTTATACAAATCATTGAGGTCGCTGGCGAGTTTGTTGGACTTCTCATAGTTGTGTTGAACAAGAGCCTCTTGATAGTTCCTATGCACTTCTTTGAAATTATCCTCAAGGTCCTGAAGGTGCTTGGGCTGTATACTTCCGCCTACTCTAGCCCTAGATGCTGCCTCATCGATAAGGTCGATAGCCTTGTCTGGCAGGCTCCTATTGGTGATATATCTATCCGATAGTTTGGCAGCGGAGACTATAGCCTCGTCTGTAATCTGTATCTTGTGATATGCCTCATAACTATCCTTGAGCCCTCTAAGTATCAAGATGGTCTCGTCTACGCTTGGTGGGTTGACCATGATGGGCTGGAATCGACGCTCTAAGGCTTTGTCTTTTTCGATAAATTGTCTATATTCCTCAGTTGTTGTGGCGCCTATAGTCTGCAGTTCTCCACGTGCTAGATATGGCTTGAGCATATCGGCAGGATTGACGTCTCCCTCTTTTCCTCCTGCTTTGGCCAATGTATGGATTTCGTCAATAAACACTATGATATTCTTGTCTTTGATAATTGTCTCTATGGCTCTCTTCAACCTTTCCTCTAGGTCTCCCCTATATCTTGTGCCAGCCATAAGTGAGCCAATGTCAAGGGCATAGATAGTCTTGTTGGCTAGGACAGAGGGAACTCTATTTTTGGCAATTGCTTGGGCAAGTCCCTCGACTACTGCTGTTTTGCCTACACCGGCTTCACCAATAAGAACGGGGTTATTCTTGGTCTTTCTACACAGCACCTCGATAAGCCTCTCTGTTTCCTCTTCTCTGCCTATCACTGGATCCATTTTTCCTTGTCTTGCCTTGAGTGTGATGTCATAGCCGAATTCCAATAAATTCTCTGGCAAGGTGGACTTCTCACTATTTTGATTGTCGACACCCCTGTATTCTTTCATATTCTCATCGACATCGGCATTCTTTAGTTCGTCATAAATCCTCTCTCTTAGATTGAGCGTATCGATATTGAAATAACTGGACAGCAATCTAAAGGCATAGCAATCTTCGTTAAACAAGATTGCCACCAAAAAATGCTCTGCGGACAGGAAGTTGTGCCCCAATTTGAAGGCAATATTAGATGCAGTGACAAGGATATTCTTACTCCTTGGTGTGAGTTCTAATTTATCTGGTGGGAGATTGGGGTTATATCCCGCTTGAGATAATTTCTCCACCAGTTTTTCTTTAGTCACATTCTCGTTGTTGAGCATCTTGTATGCTAGTGATGATGTGACAGACAATATGCCATAAAGCAGATGCTCGCTGTCTATTTGATTGCCCTTCATCTTCTTGGTTATCTCTCCAGCGTAATTCAAAACTCTCTGTGCACTGTCCGAAAATTTAATAAAATTGTTCATATGTTTCTCCTAAAATATATTATATCAAAATTCCGAAAAACAAAATGTCGAATAATGTCTAACTGCTCCCCTCACCTCTGCGATAGAGATTGACAAGAGCGTTCCTCAAAATATTGGCCCTAAGTCTATTCTCCATCTTGATAGGATTGGCAAGTGCCTTGTCCTGCACTGCATAAAGAAGTATCCTCGACTGCTCACTGGATATAAAGCCCTTGCTGGCTAAATCTTCTAGGACAAATGTGGCATCCTTGAATGGAATCTCGTCCTTTATGACATCGTCTAAAACTCGCATGAGATAGTCACTGCC
>CAMYXB010000049.1 GCA_947303145.1 uncultured Clostridia bacterium
CCCACGAACGTGGGTGGCGCAGTAGCCGACAGGCTACCGGCAATCTCTTCCTATTAGAAAATACACAAAAACTCTACTCGGTATATGGGTAGAGTTTTTTGATGAAAGAAATTAAATGAGGCGAAGATGTTTTGCATCCATATTATTTCAATAAGACGTGTTGTTTTGTATCATGATAAAACATCTATATATACTTTGACACCAAGTTGGGCTTGGGGAGAGGGGAGAGATACTTCAAAGGAATGTCGAAGAGGGTGAAGGTGCCATATTTTTTGGCACGAGCGAGGCTCTTCAATGCGTTAAGGCCGATGAGCAGACATTCGGCAGTAAAGAGCGGATTGCTGTCGAGATTGAGGGAAAAATTCATGTCAAAATGGTTTTCCTTGATAGAAAAACTCTTGAATACTTCTCCTCGATGGAATAACTTTTGTTTCATTTTATTCAATCTAGTTTGCGATACAAAATGGACTCTGACATCATATCCTTCAAAATAATCTGGCACATGACAGATTATTTCCCTTAACGCTCTCTTGCTGGCAGAATGCTCCTTGTGGACATAGCACACCCTTTTGTGCTTTTGCTTATCTGGGACATATTCCCCATCTTTGCACTGCTTTATGGCTCTGGCTACGGGAATAGTATAACTCAGGGCGTCCTTTACTCCACCTATTTGTCTTAGAGCATTGCTATGCCCTTGGCTTATGCCTTTACCCCAAAAAGTGGTGGCATCACCCTCACTTATGCTCGACAAAAGGCATCTCATCATGCTAAAAAGTCCCGGGTCCCACCCACAAGCGACTAGAGAGGTGGTCTTGCTCTCCTTGTTCACCTTGCCAAGCGAAGATATATATTCGCTCATTTTTGCATGATTGTCATAACAATCAATGGTGTTGAATATCCTTGCACACTTTATGGATAATTCTTCCATATCTGAAAAACTTCCACCGCAGAGAAAGAGATAGTCTATCCTATTCTCGAAAGAAGGCAAATCGTCAGTTTTAGCTAGCAATGTGCCATATGGCGACACAAGCCCCTCTCTTTTCGAAAAAATGGCGACAAGGCACATATCCTCACGAGCATATATCCTACTCTCCAGCGCTTGCCCCAACTTGCCATACCCCACGATGCCCACTTTCACACCCTTGAAATACTCTATCTCTTTCATATTTTCCCCCTATCTTTCATTATTTATATGAAAAAATAGAGTGATTTAACACTACCAGAGTAGGAATACACGAAAATAAATAAATTTTCAATAAAAAATGCAAAAAACTCTTGCAAATTCCCATTAAATGTCGTATAATCACAAAGTGAACTTGGAGGGGTGTCCGAGTGGTCTAAAGTGCGCGCTTGGAAAGCGCGTGTGGGGCAACCCACCGCAGGTCCGAATCCTGTCCCCTCCGCCACACATGCGCTGCACGAACTCGCTGCTCGTGCGGTTTTTTTATAAATTTTTCTTACTGCAGAATAAGGAGTAATTGAGTTAAAAATTATATTTTTTGTGTTATTAAAATTAGGTATTGAAAATTGAGGCACTAGAATGTATAATTGAAATAAGGAGAAAAAAGTGATCGTAAAGAATATCGAGCAGTTTAATGATTTTTTCGCCTCAAATGGTCAAAACTCACTTGTCTTGACCTTGTTTGAAGATGACAAAATTACTCAAAATGGGCTTGACCTAGTGACATATCTGGCGGAAAATATAGACAAATTAAGTGATGAAGTGCATGAGGTTATCTTAAATATCCCTTATGAAAAATTGCCCAAATCTGTTTTTGAATATTTTTTCAAACTAAATGAGAAATTGGCACAAAAAGAAAGTGCTACTTTGAAATTTTGCGTAAAACATAGCCAAACTATTGACGTATTTGATACTAGGTCGGCAAATATATATTGGGACTTCGACACTATCTTTAACGCAAATGTAGGGATAGATGATGTGTGCAGCTTTTTGAGAAGTAGTCCCCTTTCTCCTCTAGAAATGCTGGCATATATTCATCACTACATCTCCACTCTAGCACCTTATTCCCAATCAAATGGGATTGTATACTCGTGGAAAAACAAGGACCAGTTCTTCGCTGGTGCATACCAAAAATTGCCCGAAGTAGTTTGTGCGGGGTTCTCTTCACTTATGAATGAAATTATTGACAACTTGAATATCCCAGAGATTAAGTGTGAGATTTTATCACTCGAAATTTTGAACAAAAAGAAGGGAAAAACTGAAAGTCATACCAGATGTCTTGTCACTATTCAGGACAGCAAATATGGTATAGATCAAGCCGTTTTCGATGACACTACTTGGGACAACATCTCAGTCACCGAGGAGAAGGCATGCTATGCACATTTTGCCATGCCCAACAACTCCCTAGATGACGAGTCCAACGCTCGTTATCACTACTCCTATCCCGACAAATTCGAATACGCTAAATGCAAGGCAAATATGGCCATTGTCGATGAGAACCTATCTTGTGACAACTACAACAGAAGTCTCAACAAAATAGACCAAAAAATGATAGAAACTGCATTTTTCAATATGTTAAGTTATTCGCACTCTGACAAATCTTTTGACGAGATATATGCTCTTTTAGAGAACATGGCGAAATCTTCCCTTGAAGAACAGACTAAAAGAGAGTTCGCTGGCAATTTGACAAGTGATGAGCCGCAGCTTACCAAAGAGCAGGCAAGGGCAATATTTGATGAGAAACGCAAACTAGACACCACAATAATTGATATGGGAATATAACAAAAATATAAAAAGGATAAAGAAAGCAATCTTTATCCTTTTGTAATACCCCCCCAGATAGTCTGGGGGGGGTATTACAAAAAAAATTGACTGCGAAGCCAAATTTTTTTTATCTATTCTTCCTCATGACAGCCACAAGTGCAGTCGTCCCCGCACTCACAGTGTCCCTCGCCATGACAACCGCAATCGCAATCCTCATCACAATCACACTCATCATCGCAGTCACAGTCTTCGTCATCGCAGGTGCAGTCATCATCGCAATCATGACAGCCACAGCAATCTCCATCACAGGAGCCCTCTCTCACGTAGACATTGATGTCAAGATATACTATCTTGTATTCGAAATATTTTTTGAGCAATTCCTCATCGCTAGCCACATCGGGCAACTGATGTCCTGTGACCACCAAATTCTCCACCTCATCATCAAGAAGGTCTTGAAGATATTCCACGCAATCTTCCTCACTCTCGAAGTCCACTGCTCTGACATCTTTGAATCCGGGTAGGAACCCCTCGAACAAGGTATCTGTATCTTTGACATAACTTTTAACTAAAGCGGGGAAGACAGATGCCATAAGTGTCCTCTTGACTAACTTCTCTTCTACGAAATCATCATCGTAATCGTCTATTGTATCCATGTTTTCTCCTATATATTATGTTATTATGGTATATATTTACACATTTGTATACAAAAAGCAAGCGAATTTTACTCTTTACTATCGTTATTAGCGAAATATTTTCTAATTATCTCTTTTTTGATGTCCTCTGGTAAAGAGTTGAGGTCTATACTATCGACAGAAATGCTCTCATTTTGAGCCTTGGGCTCTTCGGCTGTTTCGTCTATCTCCTTCTTCTTAGGTGAGAAGAAACTCTTGCCCATAAAGTCTTTAATGTTAGGCTTATGTTGCTCTTTAGTCTCTTTTGGTTCAGTAGGCTTAAGTGAGAAATGTGGCAAAGAGTGTATTTGAGTTCCTGCGCGAGGCGTGTTTTTCTCCAAATCAAACAATGCCCGCCTGTTTATTTCTTCATCATTTCTGTTTAATGGTGAAAACATGGATTTATGTTCTTCTTGCTCATCTAATTCCTGCTCACGTCTAATTTCCATAAGGGCTTCTTGCATGGCTCTACGCCTCTCATCTAGCACTCTTTTTTCATCTTCAAAGTCAATAGAGTGATTAGTCAATCTTTGATTGTCCCCCTCATATGACCTGAGGGCTCTTCTCTGCTCTCTAAGTAGCGCCTCTTGTCTCATCTTGGCCATTTCTTCCATAGTATAGAGTGATTCGGGGTGAGCGTCGTCATCATAGTCTGTGTCTATGTCGTGATGCTTGTTTATGGCGTCAAAATTGCTTATATCGTTATATTTCTCTAAATCCGCAAACTTGTCTATATCTTTATATTTACTCAAATCGGCATATCTAGTCAAATCTGAATATCTGGATATATCGTCCTGCCTGCGCAAGTCGGCATAACTGGACATATCACTATGTCTGCGCAAATCTTCATAACTGGACAACTCTCCATATTTGCTGGTATCTAGTCTGCTGTATAGACTGTCAAGCATGTTTTTCTCCATCATTTGAGAAGGGTTTGGCTCAGTTATCTTTTCCAGTTCTTCTATCTCTGGCTCCTCCTCAAATAAGTCTTCTTCTTGTTCTATCTCTTTCACTGGTTCTTTTTCTGGCTCTGTATTTAATATCTTCTCTGTCTCTATTTCTTCCGGTTTTCCCTTATCTACTGCGGGCTGAGATGTCTCTGTCTTATCTGGAGGGAGCAAGACCGGGCGAGAGGTAGATGCATCTTTTTTCTTTGAGAAGAGGCTCTCTTTATCCCTTCTCTGTCTATCTGGAGCGGGAGTTATCTCGGCTTTATTCTCCTTGTCATGAGGCTTTCTAGTGAATTTTTTCTTAAAAAATCTATAGACTGCGACAAAAAAGCGAGCAACGGCTATAGCCACCATTCTAATAGTCATAAAAATGCAGGAAAAAATTTTTCTTAAAAATCTCACCACTGCTTCTTTGGCTATAAAATATTGATTCTCGAGTTTGAAAAACTTGATGACAATGAACAAAACGCCCACTATCACCACGAGAACGGCGAGAATTATAGCAAAAACCATGTCATTAGCCCCTTTACTAGTGAATTATATATAAGTATAACATAAAACTTCCCTATTGTGAAGATTGAACTTAAATTTTTTACTTTTGTTTCGCTTTGCGAGATTTTTTGAACAAAATATAACTTAAAACTAGGAGCAAAACTCCGCCAATTATCAGCACATATTTCCACTCTAGATAGAAGTCTGTGTTGCGATGGAAATGAGACTGAGTGGCTACTTTGTTCTCTATGGAGGAGTCTGCCGTCATGACTATGCTCCCCTCTTCGTCTGTCCTCCTTACCTGACAGCCACAAGATGTGAGGCGTGTCACTGCCTCGCTATGTGGGTGGCCATATTTATTGCCAGTGCCACAACTGATGACCGCTATCTCTGCAGTGACAGCGTTTAGAAAATTTGTCGATGAGGAATATTTACTGCCATGGTGACCTACCTGCAAAACGTCCACGTCAAAATATCCACTACTTACAAGAGGGCTATATTCCGTCAGGAACTCTTCCTCTTTCTCAGTGCTGGCATCTCCTGTGAATAGATATTTGGTATTCTGCAGATTGACGAGAATAATAGGAGAATAATCGTTGTTGGTGCTCTGTCTATCCTCAAGTGGTGTGAAAAAGTCTATAGAATAACCATATATACTCGTTTCATCGTATATTTTGACATCTCTAAAGTTGTATGTGATCTCACAGTTTTCGTTATACATGGACTGGGTGGTGTTGGACCACACATTGCTAGTGACCACTTTGAAATTGCTCTCATTTAGCCCTCTACTTTCCATATAATTGGACGAAACTTTGGGCACATAGGAGTGGAGCACTTCATATCTGTCATAAATCATGCAAGCATTGCCTATATGGTCCTCGTCTGGATGAGTGAGAATGAGGTAATCTATAGTAGTGAATGTCATGCTGGAGAGATATTTTGACAGATTGTTGCGACTGCTGGCTGGGCCTGTGTCTATCATGACCACCTTGCCATCTGGGAGGAGGATAATGGTGCAGTCTCCCTGCCCTACGTCCACAAAATGCACCGAATATTCTCCCTCTGTAGATGAAAAGGCGAAAGAGGGTCTGTTGATTTCCTTCTCTATGCTGGTGGAGAATGGAATGGTGACGAGCAGTATTATCCAAAGGATAGCATATGTTATCACTTTCACTGCTAGATTTTTCGTGCTGGTTCTACCTGTAGCACTTTTTACAGCAGTGACGGACATATCTTTAAGTAAATTTTCTCCACTCACCACACTTGTAGATGAACTACTCTTCCTCTTACTCTCCCCAGTATATCTTTTACTACTAGAAGTGGTCTTTTTGCTAGCATATTCCCTCTTTATTTTTGAACTACTAGCCTTATTAGATGTTTTGTTGGTGCTTTTGTATATCTTTTTGCCTATCTTGAGTATATCATCAAGGCCAGATTTATTCTTATTGCTTGCCATGTTTTCCTCTCTTTAGTTAATATATGACAGGTTTTCTCTCGCTGATTATCTCAAATCTCTTTCTATGCGCTCTCTTTTGCTTGCGGGATATGATGGAGAGAATGTCTCCCACTGCCTCACAGCCTGCACTATACCCCTCTGCATACATGGCATCTATCTCGTCAATCTTAGTAGACTTGTATTTCGCCATGCTGGGAGTGATGACTATGTCTGCATTGAGATATCCCTTGACGGAGTTGGACTTGCTCATTATCCTGATGGTCGCTTTTAAGACATCTATCACTTTAATTGACGAAGTGCCCTCTCCTCTGGTGGAATTGACATCCACCGCAACCACATAATCACAGCCAAAAAATCTAGGCACATCGCTGGGAATGTTGTTCTGTAGACCGCCGTCAGCAAGATGCATGTCCTCGTATTCTACTGGGACAAACACCCCTGGCACTGCACAACTGCCCGCCACAATCTTGGCTAATTTGCCCTTGGTAAACACTATCTCATTGCCAGTAATTAAATCCACCGCCACAGCAGAGAAAGGCGTCTTGAGGTCCGTTATATCCTTGTCCCCTATGCTGTCTGTGATGAGCGATTGTATCCCGTCTGTCTTAGATGGCAGGAAAAACTTGCTCCTTCTAATATCCTTTACTTTCAGGCTCTTTGCTATGGTGAGCATCTCCTCACTACTCTTGCCATCAGCCAGCATGGCGCCTATTATGGAGCCGACACTGGTGCCTGCGATGAAGTCAAAATGTATATTATTTTCCTCAAATGCCTTGATTACTCCAATATGCGCTATACCTCTAGTTGCCCCGCCACCAAGCGCTAGACCTATCTTCACCTTCTTGTGTTGAACAAGAGGTTTCTTCTTAAAAAACCACATACCTCTCCTTATAATACATATAGTATAGCATCTAGCGAGTAAAAAACAAATAAAAAAATCAAAACATCTTTCATAAAAGAGGTCAACTCAACTAATATGATAATTGTTTCATTTCGACAATCAAATGGAAACTAAAAAGATGATGTATAGTAGTAGACAATATATAAGACAATAAATCCATTGTAATTAAAAGTGGGAGAAAAATGCGAAAAAATAAAAAATTATAAAAAAAAAAAATATAAAAAATGAAAAAAAATGAAAAAAAATGAAAAAATATGCG
>CAMYXB010000050.1 GCA_947303145.1 uncultured Clostridia bacterium
AAAAGACTTTATTCTTTTTTTTGAAAATGTGCAATATATATGGCGGGAGACTTGCACACTAGTGCAAGAGCAAAACTTCAGTTTCGCTATCGGACCCGAAGGGTGCAGTTGCCGAGCTTTTTTTGAATAAAAAAAAGCGAACGCCAACAAACGTCAGTTTGTTATTCCCGCCATTAGCTCCATAAAAAGAGAGAATAAAGCCAAAAGACTTTATTCTTTTTTTTGAAAATGTGCAATATATATGGCGGGAGACTTGCACACTAGTGCAAGAGCAAAACTTCAGTTTCGCTATCGGACCCGAAGGGTGCAGTTGCCGAGCTTTTTTTGAATAAAAAAAAGCGAACGCCAACAAACGTCAGTTTGTTATTCCCGCCATTAGCTCCAAAAAGAATGCAACGACAGTTGTATTTTTTTTATGCGATTGGCGGATTTTGCGTCAAGCAAAATGGTGCTGACAAGCACCGAATCGGACCAGTCCAGTTGCCGAGCTTTTTTTTGGAAAAAAAGCGAACGCAAAAAAAACGCAAGTTTTTTTATTCCCGCCATTAGCTCCAGTAAAGGAAAGGAAATAAAGTCCAAAAGACTTTATTCTTTTTTTTGAAACGATATAGTATATATGGCGGGAGACTTGCACGAGAGTGCAAGTGCAAAACTCCAGTTTTGCTATCGGACCCGCAGTGGTCCAGATGCCGAGCAATGAAGAAAATATTATAGAACACTTTTCCCTTCTCAATAGAAAATTTATCCACCCCTACATTTTCAATCATTGCGAACGCCAACAAACGACAGTTTGTTATTCCCGCCATTAGCTCCAGTAATAAAAAAACTCCACTTCATATCGAGTAGAGTTATTGTGTTTTCTAATATGTCATTCTGAGCGAGATTGAAAGCCGAGTCGAAGAATCTAAGAAATAGACCCGTTCGACTACGCAGACAAGTCTGCTCCGCTCAGGGTGACATAATAAATTTTGTATCCGCTATGCACTTCGTGGCGTTCGATTCGCTCGATAGCAGGGTGACGTCGTCGGCACGTGCTATTGTCTCGTCATGGCTACTGGTCGTAGCCATGGCACTCGACCTAGCACTACCTCCTCTTCCCATTACTCCCATTCGTTCGCAATGGGAGCCCTCACTGACGCTAGAGGGCAGGGTGACATAAATATATTTATTTTCACTCGATGGTAGGATGACAAATGTTTTGTCATTGCGAGGAGGGAGCGAAGCGAGTGACGTGGCAATCTCTCATTCATGTCATTATACTGCCGAGCAAAACGAGTGCAATGAATATAAATACACAGAGTGTTCCTATAGCAAACTCTTAAGTCCGATATATTCCATTTACTAGATTGCATTTGGGGCAATCATCCCATGAAGTCTTATAAAAATCACTTGATAATGCTGTTATGGGGCGGCTTGTATATAATCGGCATATTCGCTCCAGCCCTCGGCATTCTTGTAAGTATTCACAGCACTGCTCGGAACGTAAATGACAAATACATCACTTCCAGCAGCCGCTGTAGCCAAAGCATACTCTCCCAAAGTCGGCGGGGTTGTAGAAAGAAATGTTAACTCAAATGTCGAATTAGAGAAACATTCATCTCCTATACTAGTAATATTGGCTGGTATTGTAAGGCTAAATAGTTCTTCTCCATACATATATCCACCAAAAGCTCCATCTCCAATCGAGGTGACAAGATTGCTGTTCGTAGGTATTGTAGAATTAAGGAATCCTCTAATTATGGTTTTACTGGCTTTATGAATGAGGCAATTGCCTGATGAGGCATACACAGGATTGTTGGAATCTACCGACACTGTGTCGCAATATGCATAATAAAGACTGCCTATATATGTCACGCCTGCTCCAATGGTCAATGAAAAACCATAACACTCATTGAAAGCATTGTCCTCAATCGTAGTGACACTATCGGGAATAACAATGCTCCATGGCTCATCCACGCCATATAATCCAAGTGATTCAAAAGCCCACGAGTCTATAGTCACGACACCACTAGGGATGGTGGAATTGAGAGTTCCGCAAATCAACTTGTTGGTGCTACGTTCTATCAAACAATTGCCTGAGGAATAGTAGGGGGTATTGTTGTCCGCATTTCTGACCGTTATCGAAGCTAAATGATAGATGCCGCATATCGGAGCGCCATACATCCTTATCAAAGAATTAGGCAAACTGATGGAAGTAACATACATAGAATCAAAGATACCATTATCACATATATATTCCACTCCATCAGGAATGTATAACGACTCACCAGAATAAGATTCATAACCACCACCGGCTATTATTTTACAACCACTCATTATACTAGAGTTGCTCCCATCAACCAATACATAGTAATCATTATTCCCACTAGCTAGATACTTTGAATAATTGCCCCCTGTTGTATATAACTGCTCATTGCATCCTATAAAGGCATAATAGCCTATATTGGTGAGGCTGGAAGGGATATTGATAGACTGCAGTGAGGAGCATTCAAAGAAAGCATATCCGCCAATTGTAGTCAAAGTGGAGGGAAGGATAACCTCTGTGACAACATCCTGTCCTTCAAAGGCATGATCTCCTATGGTGGTGATCCCGCTAGGCACAGTAAGAGTGGTGGCTGACTGTCCGTAAGACGTAAGCCCCGTGATGGTGCTACCACTAATTATGAATGGTTGTGGAGGCTCTTCCAGTTCCGTGGTGCTCTGAATATTCCACACAAGGCCATTGCTAGCAGTAGATGTATAGTTGGCATTCAGGTAAAGATTGTCCACTTCGACTAGTATGTAGAAGTATTTGGTGTCACCTGCCTCGATGTAGACATCTGTAGGTGCGGAAGCGGAACTGACTGAAGACTTTTGGCTCGTGAGTTCTGCAGAAGTGGGAGATGACATATTGGACAAATAGTTGCTGGAGTCGGAGAGATATGTCACATTGACATTGTTTTTATTTGTTGTGCCGTCTGTCAGGCTGACTTTGATGCAATAGCCACCCGATGAGGCATCGTTCCTAAAGGAGAATGTAAGGAGAACATAGTTATTGTTGACACCGAGACTAAAGTCAGTTGCATTAAGTGTCCTAGTATAACTAGTGGAGTCTGAGGCGACAAAAGTGAGTTCCTGCCCATAGGGAGATTCTGTGTCCGTAAAGTATGTAATGGAGTTATTCCCCGCCACTTGATAGAACGCTTTGGACGTGAAAGACACATTGTCCGCCACATAACTGACACTGACAGTGCTGTGTGTGACCTGCGATTGTGCCGAGTGGACAAAAATGGCACCAGACACAACGAAAAGCACTATCGAGAACACGAGTAGCATGGTCGTAGATAATTTTTTCTTATTCATGAAATTTCTCCTTTATTTTACATAATATTTTGCGCTAAAAGGGCGGAAATATTATTTTTTTGTTGTAATTATACACCTTTTTTTTGCAAATATATGGCTGTGCGTAGCCATAGTTATAAAAAATTTTTTATAGGGCATAATATTGCTGTGGTGAGCGAAATTTTAGCCCTTCAACTTTAGGGCAATTCCTTATTGCCGTTTCCCCCACATAACCTATGTGAGACATAGCTTTTATGGCTACGCATAGCCATAATTTTCGAGCATTTTTTTCTATAATAGTCTTGATGAGAACTCTAAATGACGCATTGAACAAAAGGATTGACGAACTGCTCAAGGAAAAGCACATGACACGCTATCGTCTGGCCATGAACAGCGGTCTGCCCCATTCCACTCTCAAAAACATAGCCTCTGACCAAGTAAAAGTGAGCCGACTGTCCACCATCATCATGATAGCCAGCGGATTCGACATGACTGTGAGCGAATTCCTCAACAGTCCGCTCTTCGATGAGGACAACCTAAATCTGTAGTGGTATAAACAGGCGTGACATTGTCAACAATACATAAAGGAGGGATATGACAATGGACCTGAGATGTAGAAAAACGACCTGCAGATACAACAAGGACTTGACTTGCATGGCAAGTAGTGTGGATATAACCAGCAAACTGGTCTGCCACACATTCGAGGAAGATAAGGACAAAGAGGAAAAGGATTTTTCTAGCCTCATATTTTCCAGCACGCCCCCGAAGGTATGCGACTACAGACACCTAGACGACATGAACCTCATATGCAACGCAAAGTGTCTATTCAATAGAGGCGGGCACTGCATATCTAACGGAATAACTATCAACTGTGCCTACACCCCCACCCCCAAGTGCATAACCCACATGAAGCCATGAGAATTTTTTGGCATAAATTCTAAAGACAAAACACACACTGCTTTCTTCCATTTTTTACTTAAAAACTCCATTTTTAGCAAAAAATATGTGTTTTTTTGCAATTTTTAGCAATTTTTTATGTTCTTTTTGAAAAATTATATAAAAACACATTTCGCAATTTTAAGATAAAAAACTATTGAATAAAAATTTTGTTTTTCTATCAAAATATTGTAAAATATATCCATGGACTACAGGATACTAAATCTAAAGGAATTTTCTCCCACAACTCAGCAGGCTATGGCGGTGTTCGAAATAAACATCAGCACATATAGGCTGGAGGGGGTGAAAGTGGTGAAAGTGATACATGGCTACGGCTCACATGGAGTGGGCGGAGGCATTTGCTCTAGCCTTAGGAATAAGTTAAAAACCATGAAAAAGAACAGGGAGATAAAGGACTACTTGCTTGGCATTGAGTGGGACATCTCTAACGAGAGGTGTATACGTATTTTAGAAAATTTGAAAGACTGCTATGGTGACGAAGATTTGGGCAAACAAAATCCAGGGATAACGATAGTGATTTTATAACAAAATTCTTTATTCAAATGGCATAAAGAAGAAAAGATAATAAAAAGGTCAAAAATAATATTTTTATCTGGAAAATATCAAAAAATACACAAAAAAAACACATTTTTATCTAAAAAAACGTGTTTTTTTGTTGTTCTTTATCATTTTTCTATTATTTTTGATAATTCAAGTTGGAGATAAAAATACATTATAGCACTGCTTCATCTTCAAGTTTGTTGGCACGAGAGATGATGTCAATAATCTCTTGTTGAGAAAAAATCTTGTTCCCCTGCTCCACTCCACCGAAATTGCCAGTGATATATCTTACAGCACACAAGCAATGATTGTTGACAACATTCCTATACAATGGGCAATCTTTGCCAAACTCATTCTCAATTCTATCTAATGTATATACTTCTCCGATGTGACATCCTGTCTCACTCTTTCTACTGCCCACCCTCTCCTGCACAACGAAGAAATTGATTGTGTCGGGGCTTGGACTTTCCACTTCTTTTACAGATATATATCTAGAGATAACCTCGTCGAGAGTCAAATCGTCTTCAATTCTCTCCCTTTTTTCTTCCCAAAAGAATCCAGCAGGTATAAGTTTCACTAAATATGTTTTCTTCTTCCCTCTCATTATTATCTCCTACTATATAAGTATTGTTATAGATTATACCTTATATCAACTACAAAGTCAATAATAAACTTTTGATATACCTATTTAGATAGCCAATTCTTTTTGACTAAGTTCGTCCCTTGATACCACTTTGAAGTCGCATACTGGCTCTGTCATATTCTCGCCAAATACCACATTCCCCATGATGCACTTGCCACAAAGGACATCTGGAAACCATAGTCTATCATCACCGAGCATTTTGTCATAAGGAATGTTGTTTAAGTCGAACCACTGTGGCAGCATCTCCTCAGTCTCCATCTCTTTTCCCTCAAAAGCGGTGACATTGTATACATACATGTCTATGTAGACTCTCTCACCCTTATAATCTGTGTCGAACTTGATAAACGCTGTCAAGTCATACTCTGTGGGAGTGATGCCCACTTCCTCGAATGTTTCTCTCACCATGGCTTGCTCCATAGTCTCACCTGCATCTTGCTTTCCTCCGAAAGCATTGATTGTCCCAGCGCAGAATCCTCTTTTCTTAGTCCCAAGTAGGACTTTGTCATCTTTCCTAATGATAGCAAGGGTGGTGTTGATTGTTCTTTTTTGTTCCATTTTCTTCTCCTAATTTATCTATTTCGGGGATATTGTATAAAAAAACTTTCTCTATAAGGCAAACAACCACAACACCCCTAAAGACGTCGTTTGCTATCTGCCATTCTAAAGAAAGTCTACTAAACTATCTCCAAAATAAAACAAAACGGAATGGTCGAATTGAATTGCAAATATATACTACAACACCTTTTCCCACTTGTCAATAGCGAAAATGATAAAAAGTGAAAAATTTTTATACCATTCTCAGTAGAATAGACAATGTGTAATTTAATTAACCTAATCAAGAAATAAATCTTTTTTTAATCTTACTATTAGGTTTTTATCTTTTTCTCTATTTAGAGCGACTTTTGTATCTAAAATGCTACGCAAATTGGCACACATATATCCTTCAACCACAACTATTTGGTTAGGATTATATAAATTGTAACCAATTTCAAATACATCAAAGTATTTTATTTCAGTATTAAATGCACCAATTTTGCATTGCCAATCTAGATGATTGTAGACTAATTTTGTAGTCGAAATATCTATGTCGTCTGTTTCTGGTATATAATTTTGCAGGACTAGTGATGCTCCACTCAAAATAACTACCCTATTCATGTCGATTTTAAGCGTTTTTAATTTTTCTAAAATTTCTTTTTTATTCACAAATTTATTATATAAAATTATCAATTAGAGTGTAAAGTAAATTTTTTTAATAAAAAAAAGAACACCAAGTAAATGATGTTCTTTTATTTTCCATAATTTAATAGTTAAGAGATGGGTTAGTATTTTTACTTGTTTAGTTCAAGTGTTTTTTCTGTTGGTATCTTTCCAACTGTGTACCTGCCGATAACTTGTATCGGTTTCGTCGACTTCACTTCTCTTTAAAAGGAGGTGATCCAGCCACACGTTCTCGTATAGCTACCTTGTTACGACTTCACCCCAGTCATCGATTTTGCCTTAGGCAGCTGCCTCCTATTGCTAGGTTAGCTCACCGACTTCGGGCCCCCTCGACTCCCATGGCGTGACGGGCGGTGTGTACAAGACCCGGGAACGCATTCACCCCGACATGCTGATTCGGGATTACTAGCAACTCCGACTTCATGTGGGCGGGTTGCAGCCCACAATCTGAACTGAGATCGTCTTTTTGGGATTAGCTTACCCTCGCAGGCTTGCATCTCTTTGTAACGACCATTGTAGCACGTGTGAGGCCCAAGATGTAAGGGGCATGATGATTTGACGTCATCCCCGCCTTCCTCCGTGTTGTCCACGGCAGTCTCGATAGAGTCCTCTTTGCGTAGTAACTATCAACAAGGGTTGCGCTCGTTGCGGGACTTAACCCAACATCTCACGACAC
>CAMYXB010000051.1 GCA_947303145.1 uncultured Clostridia bacterium
AATGCACCTATCTCAATGGCGCTAAATGGAAGGAGAGATATGTTGTAATTAACATAAATTATCCCCTCAAGAAAGACTCTAGGGACTATATAGATAAACTTCATAAATGGCAAAATAAGAACAAAAATATTGACTACAAAGAAAATATTGTAGAAAAATGAAAACGCAGGTATTAAAAGGATATTGGCAAGTATAGAATAAGTAGGCAAGGCGGATAACACTGCCATTATAGGCAAAATGCCTATTTGTGCACTAATGGTGATAAAAATCAATGAAAAAATCTTTTGCAAAATATTGTGTTTGAATTTAATCTTGGCTAAAATGGGAGAAAGAAGCAAAATACCAAACACCGCCCCAAAAGATAACAGAAAACCATAACTATATACATTAAAAGGATTGAAAAATAGCAGTATAACACCCGCTAGGCTGATGGAATGAATGGGGTCATAGTGCCTAGAAAAGAGCCTACCTAAAAGAAATGTAAGCGTCATAATGCTGGCTCTAACTGTCGATGGAGAAAAGGAACAGAGAGCAGAAAAAATAAAAAGAAAAGCAAATGTGATGATGAAATTGACATATTCCTTGAGATGCATCTTCCTAAGTATGAAACTAAGTAGTAATGCTATAAGAGAAATATGCAAGCCGGATACTGCGAAAATGTGGGCCACTCCCGTAGTCCTAAATGACGACATGATATTCTCTTCTACACCATCTTTCTCACCGTATAGCACGGCATAGGCTATCTGCCCTCTACTCTCTCCAAAGGCGGAAATAATAAGTTCTTTGTTATAACTCCTAAACTTTTCAAGTAAGTCGCTCTCGTCACCAAGATTAAATACATTTTCCCCACTCACCGCCTCATCTGTCTCATATCTTATGTTCCTTGTGAGAATGTATGTGTCTATCTCCCCACTACTTTTCAATATATCTACGAAAGATAGTTTGCAATCAAAGAAAATCCTGCTATGCTCTTTGAGTATTTCGTCCTCATCATCTATGAAAATGGTGGCTACAACATTGCCATTTAGCGTCCTTTTGTTGTTATTCTCATCAATTATTTGACACTTGGTCAGAGTCACCGTCCTACCCTTAGAAGAAAAAGACTCGACACTTGCCACCTTCCCATACAGTGTGACAGAAGCCCCGTTTATAGAAGTATCAGTATAATTGGTGACAAAAATAGCAGAGTAAAGGGAGACAAAAAGTAAAAAAGCCAATACAAAAGCAAATAGAATAAAGCGCCTTTTGAATGCTATGTAAACAATAAACAAAATAGGCAACAAAAAGAAAAATAAATAATATAAACTGGAAAAGCACTTGCAAGTAAAATACACACTGCACATAGCGAGCAAAAATGTGAATAATAATGGCCTAAAATTAAAAAATTTGACCTTTTTTGCCTTTTCCATAACGAAATTTTACAATAAAAGTGTGATTTAGTCAAAATAAATTTCTTCAAACAATCAAAATAAAAAAGATAAACATTATAATAAAACAAAGCAAATAAGGAATGCTAAAACAAAGCATAAACTAAATAAAAATTAGAACAAAAAAATAAGTATAGAACTAAAACTACAAAAACGAAAAAAAATAATAAAGACAAATTAATAATAAAAAACGTAAAAAAAACATATATCAAAAAAAGAAAATAATAATAAAAAAAGTTGAAAAAACTATTGCAATTTTGTGAAACATTTGATATGATATACATCGTAAATCAATTTGCCATCATAGTATAAGGGTTAGTACGCTGGCCTCTCACGCCGGTAATGAGGGTTCGAATCCCTCTGGTGGTACCAAAAGAAAAAAGCACTCGAAAGAGTGTTTTTTTCTTTAGTGACACAAGAGGGGCCTATTGAGGTGAGCGTAAAAGGGAGTTGCAATATATAAAGGACTCCCATTGCGAACAAAGTGAGTGATGGGAAGGAGGAACATATCGCTATGGCCAAGAGTGCTGACATGGTCAGCCAGGCCCCACAGCGATATGTGACGAAGCGACCGGCATGATAGCCTAACGAAAAATATAAACAAGTTTGTTTTAGACTGATTTTAGGCTGAGTGACAAAATATGAGGCGGAGTGAATCCCTCACCAAAAGAAGAAAAGCACTCGAAAGAGTGTTTTTTATTCTAATCTTCCAATCCAAGTAGATAATCTGTCGTCACTCCAAAAAATATCGCAATTTCCTTAATATATGATATTTTGGGCTCATTTATTTCGTTCTCCCAATTAGAAATTGTGGCATCAGTCGTTCCTATATGTTTTGCTAGTTGTTTCATAGAGAGCCTTTTTTCTTCTCTAAGTTCTCTTAGCCTATTTGCAAATATTCTCATATATATATTTTACTAAGAAATCCTAGTAAAATGTTTGACACTACGAATTCTTAGTGATGCAATATTCAAAGAGGAGGATTTTTTATGAAGTGTATGAATTGTGGTAAAGAAATTATGCATTTTATGACAAAAGATAAAATTCCAGCATGGGCAAAAATATGTGCAATAATATTTTTCCCACTTGGACTTTTTTGTCTCACTGCCAGAAAAAAAGAACATTATTTTATTTGTGATGAATGCGGCTATACTTATGAACAATAATTATTTGTTTTTTTAACTAATTGCATTACTTTTCCATATTATTGACCACTATTGTTCAGTCAAAAAGCAGAGCGTAACACCGAAGGGTAGGTTATACACTTGCTCTGTTTTTTATTTAGTTATCAATTAGCAATTTTCATATGTTAAAAATACTAATCTATGTCGTTTTAATCGCTATAAATGCCGTAATCGTGAACGGTACCATCTGGATGTTCAGTATGATGCCCTACCTCTATTCCATTAACTTTGGTTTGCTCCACATAATCTACACCAGAATTATCAGACCTCTCATAAACAACCTGATTTATCTCAACTTCATTACCCTCCTCATCGGTATACGTCGTTGTCTCCTTATAATAGTTATCTGTCATTTACAACACCTCCTTTTTATTTATTATAAAATCTTCAGATACCTTGTATGCTGCAATCGCCAAACTAGTGGCTACATTCATTGAAGAATTATTCCCATACATTTCAATATGACAGGAAAGTGGGACCTTGCTCAATATTTTGTCACTGACACCATCTTTTTCGTTGCCGACAATCAAGGCAACTTTTTTTATATCCGCAAAATTGATTTCTCTCAATGGCTGACTGGTAGAGGTAATTTCAACATTCACTGGAGTATAGCCTAGCGTCTCTACTTCATTTAGGGCTTCTTCCTCGCTATTATATATTGTATAGGGGGTGGTTTTTTCACAATTTCTGGCTGTTTTTTCTATTTTTTTATAATCCAACTCATTTTCGCTGATAATAATAAGTTTCTCTATATTGAAGGCATCGGCAATTCTAAATGCAGAGCCAATGTTTTCTGCATGCACTAGGTTATCTAAAACAAAAATTATGTCATTTTTATTTTGCTTTTGTTTTTGCTTAAATTCATAATGGTTAAGTTGTTTTTGCACGCCTCTTATTCCTTTATTATACGTTTAGTTTAACATACTAATACAAAAATGTAAATAATATTTATTCAAAAATACATTTCATCATCTTCCATCTTTTATCTTACTATCAATATTGAGAAGGACTCCTATTGCACTCATGAAAACAATCAAACTTGTGCTGCCTGCACTGATGAATGGAAGCGGGAGACCTGTGGGAGGGATTAAGCCGAGGATAACACAGAGGTTGAGAATGGTCTGGATAGATATAACTGCGGTGATTCCACTGGCGAGCAGGGAGCCAAATCTGTCTCTTGCTCTTCTCGCTATGGATATGCCACAGAAAATGACAACGCCATAGACGAGCATTAATAAAACACTGCCAATGAGTCCCCACTCCTCTGCAATAACTGCGAAGATAAAATCACTCTCGCTAAAAGGTAAAAACAGATATTTTTGGCGAGAATTAAATAACCCCACTCCAAACAGACCTCCACTGGAGACGGAGAAAAACGATTGAATAAGTTGATATCCCTCACCCTTCGGGCTTGCCCATGGATTGACGAAAGCGAGGAGCCTGAGGAGCCTATATGGCTCGATGAGAATAAGAACGGGGATTGCAACTAAGGCAAGTGAGGCAAACAAAAGGAAATGTTTGAGGCTCATTCCCCCGATAAAGAGCATGAATATCATAATGAATGCTACGCACATAGTGATGGACATATTGGGCTCAAGAATAATAAGGGCACAGATGCTCACACCTACTATAAGGACGGGCAAAAGAGTGCGAAAATTTTTCACATCGTGACTATGATGGGAGAGATATTTGGCAGAAAAAAGGACAAATGCGAATTTGGCTATCTCGCTGGGTTGCAGTGTGAAGAATGGCAGTCTTATCCACCTTTTTGCTCCATAATTCTCCACCCCTATATATGGCACAAACACAAGTAGAAGCAGAATAAAACTAACTATCAAAAGAGGAAGAGCAAATTTACTCAACTTGTGATAATCTATCCTACTGAGTATAATCATGGAAATTATGCCCAGTCCTATACCTACGAGTTGCTTTATAAGGAAGAAAAACTGGTTATTATACGTCTTCTCTGCCATGTAATATGACGCACTATAAACCATAAGAGCGCCAAAAAAAACTAAAAAAATGACAGAAATTAGTAATATCTTGCCAAAAATACTCTGTTTTGATAGATTTTTTGCATCATTTTTCATAATAATTCTTGATAATCTCTAAAAATTTTTCTCCCCTTTCACTATAATTTTTGAACTCATCAAAGCTAGCACTTGCGGGAGAAAGAAGAAGAATGTCTCCTCTTTCCATATCACAAAGAGCAAGGGCGACTGCATCATGAAAATTATGACATGAGGTAAATCTGTCAAAATGACATCTTCTAAATGACGAGGCGATTTTGTCCTTATTATTTCCTGTTATGTATGCCCATGTGACAGACTTGGACAAAAATCTGCACAGCTTATCATATCTCTCGCCCTTATCACTTCCGCCAAGTATAATGCGGATATTCCCTTTGTTTTTTAGAGAGGCGACTGCACTCTTGGTGGCATCTACATTGGTAGCCTTGCTGTCATCATAGAAAGATTTATTATTCTTTTCATACACTTTCTCTAGTCTATGCCTATGTGGAGAAAATGACCTAATCCCCTCTACGATATACTTATTCTTCACCCCGCACAACTTGCACACAAGGACAGCACACATGACATTTTCTATATTTTTTTCGCCTACAAGAGTGATGTCATCTATGGACAATATTCTCTCTGATTTCTTGCCATTATTATAAAAAATATCGTTTTTTGCATCAAAAATGCAGTTTTTTTGCGAATTATGTGTAAATTTTAATACTTTTCCTGAAAAATTCTGTGGGAGTGGTAGATTGTCATTGAGTATAGCATAGGAATTTTTGTCCATATTTTTGAATATGGAATACTTGATTGCACGATATCTGGACATATTCTTGTGTCTATCGAGGTGGTCAGGAGTGATATTTAGTAGGCAGGCTATGTAGGGCTTGAAGTGCAAAGTGCTTTCTAATTGAAAAGAACTGACCTCACATACAAGGTAGCCCCCTCGAATATCTTTCACCGCACTAGATAGCGGATAGCCGATATTGCCACAGGCGACACTTCTCTTGTGTGCAGTGTGCAAGATATGTTGAATGAGCGAGGTGGTGGTGGTTTTGCCATTAGTGCCAGTGATGGCTATTATTTTGCTTTTGGCGTGCCTATGCCCCACCTCCAGTTCTCCCACTATTTTTTTGTGCATTTTTCGAGCGAGAGACAATCTTTTATCACTTAAAGGAATGGCAGGCGAAACAATGATGACATCTATCTCTTCTAAAATAGTCTTATCCAAGATATTTACACCAAAGACATTTTTATACATTTTGAACTTATCAAATACATTTTGCCTAGTCGCAGAATTGTCATCATAAAGATAAAATATATCTTTCCTATTTTGCAAAAGTTTTAGAGCGCTTACACCAGATAATCCTAGACCAAATATTAAATATTTTTTCATAAAACACCTAACAACGCTAAAGAGGTCAGTCCCATAAGTAGCGTTATTACAATGTATATGAAGGTGATTTTCGTTTCATGAATGCCTTTATGCTGGAGATGGTGATGAAATGGTGCCATGAGGAACACTCGCCTATGGGTTCTCTTGAAATGCAGGACTTGAATGATGACGCTGAGGGAGGAGATGACGAACATTATGCCGATAATGGGGAGATATAGAATGGTGCCAGAAAGGGTGCATAGCATGGCAACAAGGGCACCGAGCGAGAGCGAACCTGTATCTCCCATAAAAATTTTCGCTGGATAGTGATTGAACATTAAAAAACCGAGCAAACTGCCTATAGCACAAAATGCGATAGAATTTATCGAACCGAGAGCGGAGATATAACTATCTCCCACAGCAGAAGTGCGGATGTAAAATGTGTTGACTAAGACAAAAATGATGAGGAAACACAGGCTTGTCCCGCCCGCCAGACCATCTAGTCCATCTGTAAGATTGACGCTATTGGACGTGGCGAGGAATACGAGAACGATGAACGGGATAATAAATATCCCCATATTGACACTAGTGGAAGTAAAAGGAATATACACAGTGCTAAAGGCGGAGTTATTGTAGACATACACTGCCACACTTATGGCTATGGCTAGTTGAAAAATTATCTTTTGATACGCCCTGAGACCGAGATTTCTCTTGTATTTTATCTTGATGAAATCGTCCAAAAACCCCACCAACGCATAAGATAAAAACACCGCCATGATAAAAATGGTGACAGAGGATAGCCTTGTGAAAATGAGTGAAAAAATAAGCGTTGGCAGGATAAATATCACTCCACCCATAGTTGGTGTGCCCTGCTTACCCTCATGCTCCTTGACATAGGATAGAATATTTTGTCCGAAATTGAGCCGTCTTGCCAGCCTAATGTAAAGCGGAGCAAATATGCATGCAAAAGCAAAAGATAAAATAATGGGAAGGAAAACGCTCATCTCTCACCTCAATATGAAGGAATAATATCATATTGTAGAGGAAATAAGTGAAGCATACCACATATTAGACAAAAGTAGTCAAAATGCTATCAAAAGATGCATTAAACATCAAAAATATACAAAAAAATGCAAATAAAAACTATAAAAACTCTTTATTTATGCGGGTTTTAGGAGGATTTCTTTTGTTCACTTTGCACATATCAAAAAAAAAAAAAAAAAAAAAAAAAAAAAAAAAAAAAAAAAAAAAAAATTTAAAA
>CAMYXB010000052.1 GCA_947303145.1 uncultured Clostridia bacterium
TAAGACTCTTTTTTTAAGTTATGTGGTCAGCAACGGATCTCACAGGATAGATACTGCTAGTATTCAAATAACCGATGGGAGTAATGATTTTAATTTGAGCTTTAATTATAATTCTCCACATTTTGGTCGTATTACTCCATATTATGTAAGTATGGTAGTCAATAGAAATATCAGTTATTCAGTAAGCATACAGGCTCAGGTAGTATACGCTAGTTCTGGGAATTAAAACTGATAAAATTTTGTAGATCTCATGACAAAAACTTTGCTTAATATTGAGTAGAACCTTTGTTGTATACTTATCTACTTTTCAGGTCACTAGAGGTGGCGGAGAATAACTCTTTTAGATAGCACGTGTCGTCTATGTTTTCCACCAGATACATGGGCTTGGCGTTTTGGTAGGGGAGTGCCTCCGGTAGATGATAGAGGGAGGAAGAGGGCGTCTTTTTGATTAAAAGTCTGTCGTCATAAATTCCGCCAAAAAGGACTCCATGATGATACAGCAAAAATTCGCCCATCATGGCTCTACAGGAAATGCCGTCTAAATCCCTGAGTTGCTCCAATATGAAATCTCTAAACTCTCTTGAAGATGACATAAGCTATATTTATCTCTAAACAAATTCATACAATAAGGGTATATGGGGAAAAATTGTCCATAGCCCTTTTTTCCAACCAACCTAGCATCAATGGAAATGTATGTAAAAAAATGGCTGTCTCTTACTCTAACCATATAACCAACCTAGCATCAATAAGATGTATATGAAAGAGAGGCTATTATATCCTCATCTTTTAACTCATTCTGTTGTCCATGGATATGAGTGGCAAGAGGTGTCGCCCTTGCTCTCGCCAATAGTGGAATAAGTGCATTTCTCGCATGAGTTATTCCCGCTTTTTTATGCACTCTCCGCAATCTATCCACTTCTAAAAAAAATCTGGTGCGCCGTAAGGGATTTGAACCCCTAACCTTTGGTTCCGTAGACCAACGCTCTATCCAATTGAGCTAACAGCGCATAAAAACTGTAGAGTATTTTACAAGATTTACAACAAAAAGTCAAGGAACCAAAGGTTGTAAGGGGTCCCCGAAAATGAAAAACATTTTTGGGGTAGAGGAGAATGTCGCTCGCAAAGCACACAGTGACGAAGTCAAGTGCGACAAGAGCGAGATTCGACGAGGTTCCGTAGACCAACGCTCTATCCAATTGAGCTAACAGCGCATACACGCAAGGAATATATTACAATAATTACAACCAGAAGTCAAGGGACCAAAGGTTGTAAGGGGCCCCCGAAAAATGAAAGACATTTTTTGGGGTAGAGGAGAATGTTGCTCGCAAAGCACACAGTGGCGAAGCCAAGTGCGACAAGAGCGAGATTCGACGAGGTTTAGTAGACGGGCGCTCTATCCAATTAAACTCGCAGCGCATACATGCGAGGGACAATGCAATAACTGAAAATACTGCGCACGTGAGTATGGGGTGCAGAATCTATATGATTTACACATCGCCCAACTCTTTTGTATTGTATAATATATTGCACGAAAAAGTCAAGTAGAAATAATAAGAAAAGCGGATATTTTTCTGCAAAAATTACGTAGATATGACTTTATATACTAAAAATATAGTATGAGTGGTAAAAGAAAGTCTTTGACAAAACAAAAATTTAGTCAAACACTTTGTTATTGAGTAAATAGTCGGCTAGTCTGGTGAAAATGTCCTCTTCGCCATCGTTTAATCCCAGTCTATAGTGCCTTTTATCTGTCAAAATGAAGAAGTCTGAGGCTCTTTCTGCTCCATTATTTTTCAAATTTTGGATGCTTGGACTGAATTTTATAATATCCTCGGCATTATCTAGTGAGGTCTGCCCCAAATCGTCATATCTCTTCGCCTGAAAGTCACACTCAAGTTTGTCTATCTTATATGCAAACAGTGCTTCGGGTGTAGCCTTTTCGTCAAATTCCTCGATAAGAGCAACACAGCGATCTCTTTGTGCCATATTCTCGAAAACTTTTGCCACAGCCTCATGCCCCTTGATATATTTCTTATCATATCCTTCGTCATAAGGTGTCATGTCACCTATTATGGTCTCCTCTGTCTCATGCAAAGCCAACATCATCATGACTTTGCAGATGTCTATGTCTGGAGCGCTTTCTGACCAAATGGCTATGGCTAGCATGCACGTCCCATAGACATGCTCTGCTATACTCTCCAATCTCTCCTTCTTGACATTCCAATATTTCCAGCCTGTTCGTATGGTGTCTTTAAGCGTAGTGGTAATTTTGTAAAATTCAATTATATTAGATATATCGCTCATTTCTATTTCCTTTTATTTTTAGATTGTTTTATATTATGCCACACATCATGCAAATGTCAAGAAAAAAATATTTTGAAAATTCTGCCTAGTTGTCGTATAATATACCCATGCGAATAATATCTGGAAAATACAGGGGGAAGGTCATTCCCTCGCCTAAAGAAAAAATTGTCAAACCCACACTAGATAGAGTGAAGGAGAATATTTTTAATATCTTGCAGTTCAAGGTGCGGGGCGCTGTGGTGCTGGACTTGTTTTGCGGAAGCGGTGCTTTGGGACTGGAGTGCATCTCTCGTGGAGCGGACAAAGTGTGCTTCGTAGATAACAATAAAAACAACATAACCGCTCTTGAGAAGTTTCTTTCGACCATTGAGTCGAGAACAGAGGTTTTTCATGCGGACTATTTTGACAAACTTCGGGATTTTAGCGGAAAAGAAAAGTTTGAAATAATTTTTCTCGACCCACCATTCGACAGTGATTTGGCTCAAAAAGCGATAGTGAAAATTTTGAAGTTCGACTTGTTGGTCGATGATGGAGTGATAGTGTGGGAGCATGCTCTTTGTGTGGACAAAACTTTCATACAAGACAAGATAGTGGACACTAGAAAATATGGAACAGTGGAGATTGATTTTATCAAAAGAAAGACGCAAAGACATTTGACATGAGAGCCTGTTTGGTGATAAAATGTATTGAAAAAATTTTTAAGAGGTTGGGATATGTTAGACAAAAGATATGATTATAGGGCAAAGGAAAAGTTGTGGCAGAAATACTGGCAAGAGAAGGGAGTGTATAACTTCGATAAAGAAAGTGACAAGCCTATTTATTCTATAGACACTCCTCCACCCACAGTCAGTGGCAAGATACACATAGGACATATATTCAGTTATTCTCAGGCGGAATTCATCGCTAGATTTAAGAGAATGAGTGGATACAATGTTTTCTATCCATTTGGTTTTGATGACAATGGTCTCCCCACTGAGTTGCTTGTGGAGAAGGAGCGAGGGCTCAAGGCATACACAGTGTCTAGAGAGGAGTTTACGTCTATGTGTCTCGAGACTACTAGAAAGTATGAGGAAGAATTTAAGAACCTATTTATTTCTATAGGTAATAGTGCTGATTGGAATTTGCTTTATCATACAGTAAGCAGTGATAGCCAGAGGGTGAGCCAGAAGTCATTTCTAGATTTGTATAAAAAGGGCAAGGTGTATTACGCCCAGTCGCCAGCCCTGTGGTGCACGAAGTGTCAAACAGCCATTGCCCAGAGTGAACTGGAGAGCGAGGAAAGAGACAGCAGTTTCAATTACCTCAAATTCTACATAGATGGAAGCGAAGAATATGTCGAGATAGCCACCACGAGACCAGAACTTCTGTGTGCGTGTGACTGCGTTTTTGTCAATCCTAAAGATGAGGCGAGGGCATATCTTATCGGCAAAAAGGTCAGAGTGCCGCTATACGATTATCTCGTGCCAGTCCTCAGTGACGACAAGGTGGAACTTGACAAAGGCACAGGCGTGGTGATGTGTTGCACATTCGGTGACCAGACAGACACACAATGGTTCAAGAAGTATAAACTGGAACTTAAAGTCGCCATAGACGATTATGGCAAGATGACCGCTCTTAGCGGTAAGTATGAGGGAATGAAGATAAAGGACGCACGTGTCAGCATTATTGAAGATTTGAAGGCGTCTGACCTGCTCATTAGACAAGAGGCTATCAAGCATCAAGTATCTGTGCATGAAAGATGCGGGACAGAGATGGAGATAAAACTGAAAAATCAGTGGTTCATAAAAACTCTAGATGAGAAGCAGAAATGGCTGGAACTTGGCGATAAGATAAATTGGCATCCTGCATTTATGAAGTCTAGATACACCGATTGGGTGGAAAATCTCATGATGGATTGGTGTATCTCGAGGCAGAAGTATTTTGGTGTGCCATTCCCTGTGTGGTATTGTAAAAATTGTGGAAATATACTCGTGGCTGACGAAAGCGAATTACCAGTTAATCCTCTCTCCACACCGCCAAGTAAACCTTGTGAGAAATGTGGCAGTCATGAATATGAGGCAGAGAAAGATATAATGGACACTTGGGCGACCAGTAGTGTCACGCCACAGATAAATACCAAGTGGGGAAAAGACGAAGATTTTCATAAAAGACTTATGCCCATGTCACTTAGGCCCAATGCACATGATATAATCAGGACGTGGGACTTCTATACTATAGTCAAATCATATTATAACGAGGGCTTGCTCCCTTGGGAAAATGTGATGATAAGTGGATTTATCATGGCAAGTGCTGGGCAAAAAATTTCTAAGAGTAAAAATAATGCCAAACTTGACCCTATTGCACTCATCGACACATATTCTGCCGATGTGGTGAGATATTGGTCCGCCACTGGTAGCCTTGGTAGAGATATACTCTTCAATGAGGAAAAGTTCAAGATAGGAGCAAGGCTGGTCAACAAGTTATACAATGCATCAAAATTCGTGTGGCTTTTTATAGAGAATTTCGACAAAAACAGCATAAAAATTGACGATTTGCTACCTATGGACAGGTGGATACTTTCGAAATTCAGTCAAATGCAATTAAAATACAAAGACTACTTCGAAAAATATGAGGTGGGACTTGCCATGGCGGAACTCGAAAGTTTCTTCTGGAATTTCTGTGACAATTATATAGAACTGGTCAAAGTGAGACTATACAATGAGGACAAGCATAGCGAGAAAGAGATAAATAGTGGCAAATATTCGCTATATGTCGTGCTCCTTGAGATGCTCAAGATGTTCGGAGTGTATCTGCCTCACGTGACGGAAGAAATATATCAAAACACATACAAAGTGCATGAGGGAACTGTCTCACTGCACAATATGACCTTTTCTCACATAATGGACAGCGATGAAGCCCTGAATGCCCTCGGTGATGAGGTGTGTGATGTGGTGAGCACCGCTAGAGGATACAAGACTGACAACAAGATTTCACTCAAGACACCTCTCACTCTATTGACTATCCATTCACCGAATGTAGACTTCGTCAAGTCTTGCGAGAGCGACATTATGGACGCCAGCGGGGCAGTTAAAGTGGAATATGTATCAAGTGACGAGAAGAAAACCATAGTGCATGGTCATATAATAGAAGAATAGAAAAAAGCGGAAGATAATAATCACCACTGCACATATTATTGAACAATAATTTTCAAAAGGCACCTTAATCGGTGTCTTTTTTATCTAAATTTTCTTCTTCTATTGTATCCAAAGGGGAGAAAATATCCTCATTTTCAATGGATACACTCTGCGGGGTGTTGGAGTTGCGCTTTCTTTTCGCCAGCATCTGCTTGCCCCAATCTATCCATTCCTTAAACTCTGGCATCCATGCAAAGGCGAGGAGTAGGATAATATTGGGAAGCACTGCGCAAATGGCGAACTTTGCCACGAGAGTCCACACACTGCCGTCAGGGATAAATCGTAAAACAAAGTATGTCACGCCACCGCTAATGATGGTGATGACTAGATAATATAGTAGTCTGGCAAGATACTTTGGTGTGGACTTGTGAAAGTAATACTTGTTCAGGATATATGGCTCCACGATTATACACAATATGGAACTGGCCATTGTGCCAATTATCACCCCTGCCAGCCCTATGTAGCGGGCAAGAACTATGGATACCACTAGATTTATTATGGCTTCAAACAACGGCTTGAACCTGCCCTCATAGAACAGCCCTTTACATTCATTGAATACACACACCATGTATCTCGTGCATTGCATGAAGAAACTCAGGGCAATCAATGCGGTCATGTATAAGTCGAAAGTGAGGTCTCCGCCTCCCTTGTTTAGCACTATGTCTATGAATGGATTGGAGAGGACAAATATCCCTATAGCACAGAATGACACCAGCCATAGATAAAGATAGTTTAGTTTTTTGAATAGGGAGTAGTTCTTTTCTATAGATTCGCTGGCGATGGAATTACCCACACTCCCACGAATAGAATTTAAGAAGATGTTGATGATAGCACTTACAGAACTGGTTATCAACAGATAATTAGAATACTTGCCCAGAGTCAAGGCGTCGAACATGAGATATATAATGAGGCTATCTGTGCTGTAGACCACAGTCCCACCTATCTTGTGTAGGAGCATGGCAAATATATTCTTATTTATCTGCTTTCTAGTGGCTTTGTCAAGGCTTGATTGAGGCTTTATGACTAGGTCGGAGTATTTCTTTTGAGTGATGGAGTAAATGAGTGTGTTGGAAAGTATTGTAGAAAACACCGAAATGCATACATAGACGTAATAATCTTTGACAAAAGCAAGGACAACTAGTTGTAAAATAGTGCTGAGAATTTGGCAAAGTATACCCACCTTGGACTCGATGTCATTCCTTTGATTGACATAGAGTAGTGAGCGTCTATATGCGAAGAAATATGACACAACAGTGTTGAATAGATATATGAGGTAGACTATATATAGGTCAATATCCACACTTGGAGCCTTGGCTTGAAAGTAATGCATAAATGGCAACACGCACAGCCCTATTGAGCCAATGACTAGACCAATAATGATATAACTTTTTCTATAAAATTGTAGTAATTGACGGACTTTTTCTTTATCTCCGTCCGCCATGGGCTTATACATGGCGAAAACCAGTGCAGTGCCGAACCCTAGTTCTACTAGAGAGAGAATGGATATGACATTGGTAAACAGAGAACTAAGACCTAGATATTCTGTGCCAAATATGTATATAAAGTATCTTCGGACGAAAAATCCAAGCACCACTTGCAAAAAGTATGCCATGAGAGAGAATATGATATTTCTCGAAGAATTCTTAGTCCTTGTGTCGCTCATATATATATTGACCTTATTTTCTCTTAAATATGTGATATATTTTTCTTAAAATTCTCTTATTTATATCCATTGTTGTCTCATTAAGCTCTGA
>CAMYXB010000053.1 GCA_947303145.1 uncultured Clostridia bacterium
AACGTAGTGACATAATTTCGGGGCCCCCTAACGAACGTAAGTGAGGAAAGGGGAAAGGAGAAAAAACGGGCTCTAGTTAGACACGCATTTTGAATAAAAATGCGGTCAACCTTAGCCCGTTTTTTCGACTGGTCGGGGTGGCGGGATTTGAACCCACGATCTCATGCTCCCTAAGCATGCGCGTTAGCCATCTACGCTACACCCCGATATAACTTCGCATATTGTATCAAAAAGCAAGATAAAAGTCAATCAAATATCTTTTATATTTATACTCTTTTCAAAAAAGTAAATAATTTTTTTATAAGAATTATTATAAAAATCGAATAAAACTCATTTACCAAAATCTCTCAAAAAAGTAAAACTAATTCGTAAATAATTTTACTATTATTTTCCCACAAGATATGATAAAATATTTCTGTGTTTATAAAGTCAGTGAGTTTGCACAATTTTAGGAATTATGGTGACGAAGAGGTCTCTTTGAGCGAGGGACTGAATGTTTTTCGTGGCAATAATGCGCAAGGTAAAACCAACTTTTTGGAGAGTATCTATCTATGTAGTATAGGCAAATCCCCAAAAACAAGCAAGGAACGTGACCTTATAAATTGGAAAGAAAATAGTGCAAAAGTAAAAGTAGTGGTGCAGAAAAAATACTATGAGCAGACTATCGAGATTATGCTGAGCAGTAAGGATAAAAAGACGGTCAAAATCAACTTAATTCCTATCCGCAGAATAGGAGACCTCATAGGTGAGATGCCAGTGGTGTATTTTGCTCCAGACGAGATAGGACTCATAAAGGACGGACCAGCAGAAAGGCGTAGGTTTCTCGATATTGACATCTCGCAGATGAACAAAAATTACTTCTATGCACTACTTAAATATGACAAACTACTAATTGAGAGAAACAATCTCCTCAAGAAAACCAAGTCTTTTGAGACTCTTTTAGACACTATCGACCTGTGGGATACTCAAATGGCGGATACAGCAAGCAAGATTATCTTCTATCGACTAGATTTTTTGAATAAAATAAGAAAACCAGCTATGGACGTGCATCTTCTCATCACTAATAATATGGAAAATCTTGAGATAAATTATCAGGGGATAAAGAGCAATGTGCTAAGTGAAATAAGGGAGAAATTATACAAAAGTTATAAGTCCACCATAGAGAGAGACTTTGACCTAGGATACACTACCGTAGGCCCACATAGAGATGATGTAGAGATAAAGATAAATGGCGTGGATATACGCAATTTTGGCTCACAAGGGCAACAGAGGCTGGCTACACTCTCTATGAAAGTGGCTGAACTAGAGATTTTCACAGAACTGAGTGGTGAAAAGCCCATTTTACTATTAGATGATGTCTTGAGCGAACTGGATAATTATCGTTCAAAGAACTTTTTAAGTGCTATAAAAAACTATCAAACTATACTTACCACCACAAAATATACTCGAAAACTAGATGAAAAGGATAGTGTCTTTTCTGTCAAAAATGCAAAAATAGAAAGAGTAAAATAAACTACTCTTTCTTTTTTTTTATAAATATTTTTTATAGAAATATGTCACCCTGAGCGGAATAAACAAAACTAGTTTTATTTTCTTAATATTTCGAGAGTTATAAATAGGTCAAACAAATAAAGCATCTAGCAGTCGAACGGGTCTACTCCTCTTGACAAATTATATACACGTTTGATAGGAATAGACCCATTCGACTCGTGCACTGCACTCGCTCAGGGTGACATGATAAATCTCTGTATTTGCTCTACACTTTGCTCAAGGTGACATAATATATATTGTCATTGCGAGGAGTGTTTAGTAAACACGACATGGCAATCTCAACCTATAAAAATTGAAATAGATTTCCACGTCTTTTATTCTTCAATAGGTTGAACTTCCTCTATCTCTGGCTGTGTCTCCTCTTCCTCATGCTCTGTGACGGAGGCACACACTATCTTGCCACTGCGCTCGGTGAGGCGCATGAGTTTCACTCCCATGGCAGACCTACTACATCTACTTACTTGCTCTGCACTAAATCTAATGACCACTCCGCCATCTGTCATGACTAGAATGTCATCATCGTCATTTACTTGAAGCAGGCTAACCATAGGGCCGGTCTTTTCGTTGAAATTGCCGGCTTTGATACCCATGCCACCACGATGTTGCAGTCTAAACTCACTCTCGCTCGTTCTCTTGCCAAAGCCTTTTTCGCTGATAGTCATTACTTCTTTGTTCTTGTCTATCACGCAAATATCCACCACATAGTCGTCTTTGTTAAGTCTCATACTCCTGACACCAGTAGAGGTACGCCCTAGTTGACGCAGGTTGTCCTCGCTAAATCTAATACACTTGCCGTTATGACTGGAGAGCATGATGTCATCATTACCGCTAAGATACAGCACTCCAACGAGGCTATCTCCCTCGTTAAGAGATATGGCTATCTTGCCATTTTTGTTGATTTTTGCGAAATTCTCCACAGCGGTCTTTTTGATAACGCCATTTCTTGTCGCCATAACCAGACTGCCAGACTCAGTATCCTTATTAAATGGCACAATCTCTGTCACTTTCTCATCTGGAGCGAGTTGTAATAGGTTGATAAAGGCTCTGCCTTTGCTATTCTTCACTGCCTCAGGTATCATATATGCCTTGGTATTATACACTCTGCCTAGACTGGTGAAGAAGAGGAGGTTGTCGTGGCTATTCGTGACCAGCATCTTTTTGACGAAGTCGTCCTCTTTGGTCTTGTGACCAGTGACACCCACTCCACCTCTGTGCTGGGCTCTATATTCGCTGACAGGCTGACGCTTGACATATCCTGACATAGTCATAGATATGACCACTTCTTCCTTAGGAATGAGGTCCTCCACATCAATATCGCCATAATCCACAGTTATCTCTGTGCGTCTAGGAGTGGCGTATCTAGATTTTATATCCATAAGTTCTGTCTTGACCAAATCTTTTATTCTCTGGTCGCTAGAGAGTATCGCCTCATAATCGGCTATGGTTATGCGAAGATTATTTAATTCTTCCTCTATCTTCTCCACCTCAAGACTGGTGAGTCTCTGCAGTCTCATCTCCAGTATGGCTGTGGCTTGTCTTTCGGTGAGATTAAATCTAGCACAGAGGTTTTGATTGGCCTCCACCTTGTCTGCGCTCTTCTTGATAATATCCACCACTTCGTCCACATTAGCGAGTGCTATAGACATGCCCTCGAGTATATGCTCTCGCTCTTTCGCTTTCTCTAGATCATATCTAGTGCGTCTAGTCACCACTTCCTTCTGATGCTCGACATAGTGATATAGCATCTCTTTAAGGTTGAGAATCTTAGGCTCTCCGTTGACTAGAGATAGGAAGATTATGCCGAAACTGGTCTGTAGTGGAGTGTGCTTGTAGAGGAGATTGAGCACTACTTGTGCGCTGTAGTCTCTCTTGATATCTATCACTATCCTCATGCCCTGCCTATCGGACTCTTCCTTAATATCCGAGATGCCTTCCACTCTCTTATCCTTGACAAGCGATGCTATTTGCTCGATAAGTTTGGCTTTGTTCACCTGATAAGGCAGTTCTGTGACCACTATTCTACTTTTCTTGTCGTCTTCCTCTATCTCGCATCTAGCACGCATGATGACTGTGCCTCTGCCTGTCCTATATGCCTGTCTTGCTCCGCCTACGCCCAGCAAAAGTCCTTTAGTGGGAAAATCTGGTGCGGGGATATATTGGAACAACTGCTCTATCTCTATCTCTGGATTGTCCAGCAGTGCCACAGCACCATCTATCACCTCTCCTAGATTGTGAGGAGGGATATTGGTCGCCATACCCACTGCTATGCCATCACTGCCGTTGACGAGCAAATTGGGAAATCTTGATGGCAGGACTACGGGCTGTTTCTCCGTTCCGTCAAAGTTGGGATAATAATCGACAGTCTCTTTATCTATATCTCTCAGCATTTCGCTGGATATTTTGCTCAGTCTCGCCTCAGTGTATCTGTATGCGGCAGGAGAATCTCCGTCCACAGAGCCAAAGTTGCCCTGTCCATCGACTAGTGGCTCGTTGATAGAAAAGTCTTGTGCTAGTCTAACCAAAGCGTCATAAACAGACGAGTCACCATGAGGGTGATACTTGCCAAGCACTTCACCTACGATACGAGCACACTTCTTGTATCCCTTATCACTAAACAGTCCCATCTCTCCCATAGCATAGAGTATACGTCTATGCACTGGCTTGAGTCCATCACGCACATCAGGGATAGCACGAGAAACATTGACTGCCATGGCATAGGAGATGAATGATTTTTTCATCTCCTCATTCAAGTTAACTTTAATATATTTAGTATTATCTACCAATTCTTCCAAATCTTTAGAATAATCTTGCTTTTTCATATTATCCCTCTTATTATACATCTAGGTCTGTGACTAGTGTAGCGTTCTCCTCGATAAACTTGCGTCTAAGCTCGGGATTCTCTCCCATAAGTGTATTAAACACACTATCTGCCTCTATGGCATCTTCCATCTTCACTTGAAGTAATGTCCTATGTTCTGGGCTCATAGTGGTCTCCCATAGTTGCTCACTAGTCATCTCGCCCAGTCCCTTATACCTTTGAATATCTACATTTCTATTGCCCAGTCTATCGAGTTCACTATTTAATTCTTCATCATTGTAGAAATACGCCACATCTTTCCCTCTAGTCACTTTATAAAGTGGTGGTTGTGCTATATACACGTGTCCTTTCTCTATAAGTGGTCTCATAAATCTATAGAAGAAAGTGAGAAGTAGTATCCTAATATGACTGCCGTCCACATCAGCATCAGTCATGCAGATAATCTTGTCATAGCGGAGTTTGTCCTCATTAAAGTCCTCATGTGTCCCGCAACCAAATGCGGTTATCATGGCTTTAATCTCCTCATTCTCTAGTATTCTAGATAGTCTCGCTTTCTCCACATTGAGTATCTTACCTCTCAGTGGAAGTATCGCTTGAAAACGTCTATCTCTGCCCTGCTTGGCAGTTCCACCAGCGCTGTCGCCCTCTACAAGATATATCTCGCAGTGGCTGGGGTCCTTGCTCGTGCAGTCAGACAATTTTCCAGGGAGAGTGGTATTTTCTAAAACACTTTTACGTCTAGTCAATTCCCTAGCATTCCTCGCTGCCTCTCTCGCTCTCTGTGCTGTGAGAGATTTCATGATAAGTTCCTTGGCTATAGCAGGGTTTTCCTCAAGATAATCACTAAAAGCCTCACCCAGCACTTTCTCCACTAGTCCTCTCATGAATGAGTTGCCCAGTTTAGTCTTGGTCTGTCCTTCGAATTGTGGATCCTTCAGTTTCACACTAATTATGGCGGTGAGTCCCTCTCTACAATCTTCGCCAGATAACTTTTCATTAGGTTTGAGCAGTTTATTCTTCGTGGCATAGTCGACAATAACCTTGGTTATAGCGTTCTTAAATCCCACTAAATGTGTGCCACCTTCTTCCGTATTGATATTGTTGGCGTATGCATTGATAACCTCGCTATAACTATCGTTGTATTGGAAGGCTATCTCCACCTCGCTATCTTCTCCCACCTTGTTGACATAGAAAGTCTGTGGAAAGACTGTGTCTCTATCCCTATTGAGATAGTCTACAAACTCTATTATTCCACCTTTGAACTCAAATGTCTCCTCTCTCTCCTTGTCTTGCCTCATATCTTTTAGTGAAATAATAAGTCCTTTGTTGAGGAAAGCTATTTCTCTAAATCTCGCTCTCAAAGTCTCATAATTAAACTCTGTAGTCTCGAATATAGCGTCATCTGGCTTAAAAGTAATGGTGGTGCCACGAGAAAGTGTGGTGCCGTCTATTTTAAGCGAATATTGAGGCACACCTCTCTTGTATTCCTGCACATAGTGATTGCCGTTTTGGAACACTTCCACTTTGAGATATTCACTCAAAGCGTTGACGCAACTAAGTCCCACACCATGCAATCCACCAGAAATCTTGTATCCACTGCCACCGAACTTGCCACCAGCGTGGAGTTTAGTGAGAACCACCTCGACAGCACTCTTTCCCTCTGTCTTGTGTATACCAGTGGGGATACCTCTGCCATTATCTACGACAGTGAGACTGCCGTCATTATTGATGCAAACATCTATCTTAGTGCAATAGCCAGCAATTGCCTCGTCTATACTATTGTCCACCACTTCTACAACTAGGTGATGAAGCCCCCTCTCATCAGTGGAGCCGATATACATACCAGGTCTCTTCCTCACAGGCTCCAATCCATCTAATACCTGTATGTCTTCTTCGGTATATTTGACAGAATGAGTCAGTTTCTGCTCTTCTGTCATATTTTCTTCTAATTCCATATTATTGCTTCCTTTATATAGTAAATATAAGTAATATATATTATATATCATATATAATTTATTTTCAAGTGATTTTTTTAGAAAAAAGACCTTTGAAAAAAGTTTTATTCTCTTTCTTTATCCTAAAGAAAGAGAATACAGAAAGAAAGCGTGGGGGGTTGCGATTCCCCCCACACCCCCTAAAACGCCCTACTTTTTATAAAAGTAGGCAAAAGCTCTAATAGGTGACTTGCATAATTGCAAGTTTTTTTATAAAAAAGACTTTGCGAAAAAAACCCAAGCCTTTCTTTTATGCTAAAAGAAAGTGCTTGACCGAAAGAAAACGTGGGGGGTTGCATAAATGCAGATGTCTTTTTGAAAAAGACTTTGCGAAAACGCACGTTTATTCTCTTTCTTTTATGCTTCGTCACCACGCACTATTGTCTCACTATGTCTACTCTCGTAGCCATATTGCTCGACTTGGTGCTAGTTCCTCTTTCCCACAAATGCAAGCATTTGCGGGAGCCCTAGCAGAAAGAAAAGCAAGGGGGGATTTCGATTTCCCCCCTTTTACCCCCTTCAAACGACACCCTT
>CAMYXB010000054.1 GCA_947303145.1 uncultured Clostridia bacterium
AAGCACTTCATGCTGGACATAATGTGGCGAAAAAGACTTTCCAAGCCCTGAGAATAGAGACCAATGGGGAGCTTGATAGCCTGCAAAACACACTAGATGACATGATAGACATGCTCAAAATAGGCGGAAGATTGTGCATCATTACATTCCATTCACTAGAAGATAGAATAGTTAAAAATGCTTTCGCCTTGCACTCTACAGATTGCATCTGCCCCAAGTCATTTCCTATATGCGTCTGTCATCATAAAGCGGATATAAGACTTATCAATAAAAAGCCCCTAATACCCAGCGAAAAGGAACTAAAAGAAAACTCACGTAGTGCGAGTAGTAAACTGAGAATTATCGAGAAAATTTAATTAAAAGGAGAGAAAAAGTGGAGAACAAGACTAAAAGCGACATAATAATAGACGAGAGAATAAGTCAAGTGGACGATGTCAATCTTGACAAGTTGTTTTGTAGCCAAGATTTAGAGATAGATGAGATAAATGACACCAGCGATGATATACTTATCCCAGACATAGACTTTGCTCCGGTCAAAAGCGAGATGCTTGATAGTCCTGACACTGTATTTTCTCTCGAGGTCATGCCCAATGAATTTTTGGACAATATATCATTTAGAGAAGAGGAGAAAAAGGAAGATAAAAGAAATATTAGTGTAAATGCTCGACAATTATTCTTCGCTCTCACTTCTATTGCCGTCCTTCTGTGCATATTATTTATATATAACTTGTTTGTGCTAGGAGGATTGGAGAGAAGAGTGGCCACCATGACGGCCACAGCATACACTTACCAAGTGACTGAGGTGGAGAATGATTACATCTCCTTTTCCACAGGTCATCGTATGCAGATTAACAACCAAAACAGCAGTTTTGCCCCCTTTGCACAGACTAACTGGTTCAACGACACTTGTGATAATCTGAATCAGTTGTTTGGAGGCAATTATTAAAGTCAAAACACAATATTCACTTTTATCAATACAAAAGAGGTTGCTTTCATTTATTTTGATAGTAGCCTTTATTTTTTTTACAATATTTATGAGACTATTGTATTTGCAAGTTTTCACATCAAGCGGAATGCAACTCAAGGCCATCTCTCAGTGGGTGAGGACTCTGCCTTTGACTGCCAAGAGAGGACTCATTATGGACATCAATGGCAATATTCTCGCCCTCTCACAGACCAGTTATGACATTTACGCTCGCCCAAGGGAAGTGGAGGATAGTGCCAAAACCGCCATGTATCTATCTTCTCTCCTTAATCTAGACTACGACAGCGTGTATATGAGGATAAAGAGTGCCACCACCTCCGAAACTCTCATCAAACTACAAGTAGACGCCTCTATTGCTGACAAAATAAACAATTCAGGACTACATGGCATATATATTAGTGAGAATATCTCTAGGATTTATCCCTATGGAGACAGTCTTTCGCAAACCATAGGCTTCCTCACCAGTGATAGCGTGGGACAGACAGGAGTGGAAAATTATTACGATTATGTCCTATCTGGCACAGACGGAAGATTCCTCACACAAAGTGATGTGAGAGGGATAACACTAGAGAATTCTCTACAATATTACATAGAGCCAGAAGACGGACTGAATATCACACTTAACATAGACATAAATATCCAAAATATAGTAGAGAGGGCACTCTCTCACCTAGTAAGCGAACACGAGCCCAAAAGCGTGCAGGTTATTGTCATGAATCCATACACCAGCGATATTGAAGCCATGGCGATTTATCCATCTTTTGACCTAAACGATGTCCCAAGAGATGATGTGTCCCACCTTATGTCCCTTAGTCGAAATAGCATAGTCACTGATGTCTACGAGCCGGGCTCCACATTCAAGATTTTGACATTGTCTGCAGCATTAAGTGAGGGGCTCACATCACTTGACGAGAGATTTTATTGCCCGGGATATAGAGTGGTGGACGGAGAGAGGATAAAGTGCTGGAAGACCACAGGACATGGCTCGCAGACTCTGGTAGAGTGTGTCCAGAATTCCTGCAACTGCTGTTTTATGGACCTTGGCTTGAGACTAGGCAAGGAGAGATTGTATAAGTATCTTACATCATTTGGCATTGGCAGCAAGACAGGTGTGGATATCTCTGGCGAAAGTGCAGGCTTACTACTTGACATAAATTCAGTCAAGAATGTCGACCTTGCTCGCATATCCTTCGGGCAGACTGTGGCAGTGAGTGCTCTAGGGCTCCTCAATAGTTTTTGCTCCATTATTAACGGAGGAGTGACACATAGACCTAGCCTTCTGTCATCTATGAGTGATGATAATGACATAGTATACACATCTTCTGTCATATCTACTGCTAGGACGACTAGTGAGAATGTGTCCAGCACCATCAACTATCTTTTAGAGCAATCACTCTCCAAGACTGGCGAGATGACATTCGTCAATGGATACAAAATCTGCGGGAAAACGGGCACCGCACAGACCTATGATGAGAATGGCACTATCGCTCGAGGCAAATATATCTCCAGTTTCTTTGGATATATCTATAGTGGAGATAAGCCCAGTCATGCACTACTTATTTGTGTCAAAGAGCCGTCGAAGGGAGCCTATTATGGTAGCATTGTCGCCAAGCCATATGGAGCAGAGATTTTTAGTGGCATTATAGACTATCTATCCATTCCAAAAGATGACGAGAATAGCAAGGAGGAGACCATAGTCGTTCCAAATTTTACAGGGCTCTCCCTCACACGTGCCATAGAGCAACTAGATAAAATGGGCATAAACTACGAGGTGGCGGGAGAGGGATTGTATGTCCTATCGCAGTTTCCTAGGCCACATGAAGTAATCAGCAAGAGCTCCACCATTTGTATAAATTGTGAGGAAAATCTAACATGAAATTAAGCAAAATAATAAGAAATGTCAAGTATATAAATATGAGAGGGGACTTAAATGTAGAAGTTTTGTCTCTCTCTCAAAATGCTCAAAAAAAGTGTGACAGAGGACTACTTTTTTGCTACAAAGGGGTAAAATATGACACACACGACTACTATCAAATATTCAAAGATAACGGATATGTCGCTCTAGTAGTCGAGAGATTTTTGGACATAGATTTGCCACAAATTTTGGTTAAGAATACTAGAAAAGTCATGAATAAAATGTGCAATACTTTCTTTCTAGGAGTGAAAGACAAGTTGCATTTTATAGGTGTCACTGGCACTAATGGCAAGACCACCACGACATCTATTATATATCAAATTCTCTCAAATGCGGGAGAAAAAGTGGCACTAATAGGCACTAGTGGTGTGTTTTATGCTGACAAGGCTCTGCCCCCACTTCTCACCACTCCTGACCCAGTGGACTTATTCTATCTTTTAGACGATTTTTACAAAAATGGGATAAAATATGTCGTTATGGAAGTGTCTGCTCATGCCTTAAGTCTTGACAAATTGCGTGGCATCAAGTTCGAAATTTCTTTGTTCACCAATATCACCCAAGACCACCTCGATTATTTCTCCAACATGGGCAATTATTCTCGTGCAAAACTCAAACTATTCTCGCCTCTTTACTCAAAATATGCCATAATCAACACAGATGACAGATATGGCTATATGTTCAGTCATATAGTCAGTATCCCATTCACCACTTATGGCATTACTTCTCCTGCAGAAAATTTTGCCATTGATATATCGTTCGACTTATCGTCTACATCATTTCTAGCCCACTGTGATGACAAAATATTCGACATAACTACACCTCTTATCTGCAAGTTCAATGTATACAACATCTTGGGCGCCATGACCGCTTGCCTCAAGTTAAATGTAGATAGTGACGTGGTGTTTAAGACGGTAAAAAATCTAAAGAGTATTGCAGGTAGAATGAATGTCTATAGGTTGTCTCGTGGAGGCATGGCTGTCATAGACTATGCACACACGCCTGACGGACTAGAGCAAGTCCTGTCTAATTTGAGATGTTTGACAGATGGCAATATTTACACCTTATTTGGCTGTGGCGGAGATAGGGATAGGCTCAAAAGGGCAAAAATGGGAAAAATAGCCTCCATTTTGTCTAGTCATGTCTTCGTCACTAGTGACAATCCTAGATATGAGGAGCCAGAAGATATAATGGAGAATATAATTGATGGCATAGAGGGGGATAATTATACATCAATAGTTGACAGAAAAGAGTGTATTTTGAAGGCACTCAATAGTATAAATAGCGGTGACGTGCTCCTTATTGCTGGCAAAGGGGCAGAGAATTACATAGACATTAAGGGAAAACGCTTGCCATACAGCGACTTAGATGTTTTGGAGCCATTTATTGTCAAGTAGAGTATTATTAGCACTTTTACCCCATTTTTATTAAATTTTTATGACACATACAAGAATTGACTTTGCAAGTCAATTTTTTTATGATATAATTTTTTTAGAGGTGATAAGATGAAGTATGTCAAGAGCATTGAAGATTTCAAGAAATACTCCTTTGAGTTCTTCGACTCTTTCCTAGATGAAGAGATGTCCAATATGGTGGTCAACTCCTTTTTACTAGACATAGGTGACTGGCAGTCTCTTGAGAGTGAGATGGTGGAGATTATCAAAGAAAAGGGTATAAATTCTAGTGATGTGTGTGATTATGGAGAAGTTATCTTACAACTGAGTGACTACAGGTCGCTACTCAAGAAGTTCGTTTCTTTGCTACTTAAGTCAGAGCAGTTTCTCTCTCTCAGCGCTTTCCTCAATAGAATATTCCTGCAGAGAGTAGGCAATGTGTCCTACAGGAGCATGAGGCAGGAATACACCTATAAGGAGAGATATTTTGACAGATTTATAGAGATTATCACTTACTGCAATATCGACAGCGAACTATATTCACCATTTTTCCTAGCCATTTTAAGTAGCGAGGCTTTTAGCCCTTTGTTTAATTATAAGGAACCTCTTAAGGAATACTTAGATAGTGTGGCCCAACAGGGCATGAGACCAGAGACATCTCTCCTTTTGGACAGCATGGATAAATCTTTAGATAATTCGCTATCTCTTCCCAAGATGATTGAGGCATATATCAAGGGAGAGAGCACGAGTCTATCTGTTATGGGCTCAGCACTTCAAAAAGACGTGTCTTTTTCGCTCAGCATTATAGATAGCATGTTATCTCAGCATAAAGATAGAGAATACGAGTGTGTTCAGCTCTTACTTCTACTTTCCTCATACAAGGCAGTGAAAGACAGGCTCAAACAAATATATGCCACTTCGTTCGATAACAGAGTGCGTGCATTATTATCCAAGGAATTTTCTTCCATAGTCCTCACATCATTTAATAGTGAAGAAGAATTCCTTTCATATGTAGATGCTAATGTGAGCACCATACAAGACAGGCTGTATGGCATAAGACTTGCTAGATTTTATAGCGCATATGGACTTAGCAACGAAGGTATAAATGGCAAGGTCATGACGTTTATACTCAACACATTTAGGAACAGAGAATCTGTCGAGCAAGTGGAATATTTTAGAGAATATTTCAAGTTCGTAGACTTGTATGTCTTGCAGAGCCTCGCCAGCATAGTTTATGATATCTCTTATCAACGCAAAAGGTTGCTGTCTAGCAAGTGGGCGATGAGACTTATCTCCACATTTGCTTCAAGCAAACTCCTCGCCATCATTTTCTCCAATATGGCAGATTGGCTCAAAGATACCCGACTGGTTGGTCCTTGTCAATATTTTATTGATATTATGTGCTCCTGTGCCAGAAGTGAAGTCTTGCCATATATAGGCGCTCTTTATGACTCTGTCGAGAGTGCAAAAATGCGGAAATTTTTAGATGAAAAAATCAAGACCTTCTCCATGAAAAATAGGGAAGATATAGGACAAGTTAGGGACAGGATAGCCGGTGACTTCGGCTTTGATAAGAATGGATATAGACTTTTATCGCTCCCTCACAGGCAAGTTTTGATCAAAATAAATAGCAAAGGGAATATAGACGTGCTCAATGCTAAGAGCGAAAAGCCCGCAAGAATCAGGCAAAAAGACGATGCAAAATATCTTCGTGAGCGCATCAAATTCTGGACAAAGAAGATAAAGGAACAGAAAAAGAGACTATATAGCGCCTATCTTGAATTTAGAAATTATGATAGACAATCTTTCGAAGAATGTATAGTCCATAACAATCTTCTCAACTTCCTCTCACAACATTTATTCTGGGGAAGATATAAGAGCGACCGCCTAGTCGAAATATGTGTCTTAAATTCCGACCGTCTGGTCCATGTGGCTGGCAATATGATAGGGGAAGAGAGTTTAGATGACTATTCTATTGCCATATTACAGAGCATCGATGCTAGCGATATGAAGGATAGATTGTCCTCTGTCATTGAGCCATTGTTTGACCAGTTTTCACTTCCATTTTTCTCAACAGATAGCCTCAATCTCAAGTCTAATTGTGTAGAGAACTTGTCTGGCGTATTCTGCAATGCTAGGTTGTTTGTCACAAGGCTGGAGAAGATGAGATATAAGGTAGCCGACAGAGATGAGCAAGACACTTTCAGCACACTTATCAAGATTAATGAAAATCTAAACCTCATCACCACTGTAGAATTTGATAGAATCCCACTCAAAAATTTAGACAAAAGCATCAGTCTCGGACAAGTGAGATTTTATGACCTTAGTAGGAACTATAAGCGTGGCAAAAGATATATCCTCAACAAACAGGAAGCACTTATGCTGGAGAATATCAACCCATACGTGCTATCCAATGAACTTGGACTCATTGTTTCCGCTACGAAAGCATAACTAGATCAAAATACCTTTCATATTTTCTCATAAGACGTGATGATTTTTATTAAAATGTTTTTCACTTTTTTATTGTTTTTATTTTAAGATAAAGGAACACTGCATTTTTACAGTGTCCCCCTTTTTATTAGATAATCTA
>CAMYXB010000055.1 GCA_947303145.1 uncultured Clostridia bacterium
CAGCTGAAGCTAGCAGCTAGCCAGCTGATGCAGGCAGTGAAGAAGACGAAGAAGACAAGCAGCTGGACAAAGAAGTAGATGACATTGTCAATGGCAGCGACAGTGAAGAGCAAGTCAATGAAATAAACGTCATGCTTGAGCAGTTTTATTCTATCATTAAATATAAGCCAGTGAATGAGAGGCGTCAGGCTATAAAAGATCTCTCTCCTGAAGGAACTGATGAGGCACTTATAGACTTTATCTTCTACTACACCAAAGAGAGAGAAAGGGAAAACCTGAATATAGAGGAGCCGTTGACTGAAAAAGAGAGAAAACAAATAGAAAGGGAGCAAAGAAAAGAAGATAAAAACACTTATTTCCCTGACAAAATGATAGAGGACTTGCCTTTTGATAAATAGAAATTATCAAAAAATCCACTCTATGTAGAAATACTAGAATGGATTTTTTTATTTACAAGTTTTTCATTTTGTCATTATATGCTTTAACTTTTTTGTAGGCGTTGGGGGATATGCTATTGTCTAGAGTTTCGATAAGTTCCTTATCCTTTTTGCTGAATTCCTTGGGCATCTCTACACGAATATTGACTATAAGGTCGCCTTTGCCCTCTCGTTGAAGGTGAGGGGCTCCTCGTCCTTTGAGCTTGAACACTGTATTGGGCTGTGTGAGAGCGGGGATAGTGAGGTCATAGGTGCCGTCCACAAGTGGAATGGTCACCTTGCCACCAAGTTATGCGGTGGTGAATGGAATGGGAAGGTCTAGGACAAGGTCAAAGCCATTTCTAACTAAAATGGGGTGAGGCTCGACAGACACATTGATATACAAGTCTCCATTGGGACCATTCCTCACAGATGCAGAGCCTCTGCCTCTCATGGTGATGGTCTGTCCGTCATCAATTCCTGCTGGAATGGAAACAGAAACCTCCTCTGTCTCTCTTATAGTGCCTTGTCCTTTACACTGGTCGCACTTTACTTTGACTATCTTACCTGTGGCATTGCAAGTCTTGCAAGGGCCCTCTGTCACCACTCTGCCAAAGAGTGAATTCTGTGTATATCTCACATGTCCACTACCATGACAATCGGGACATGTGGAGAGTTCGGTTCCGTCCTTGGCTCCTGTGCCCTGACACGCAGAGCACTTGGAGAGTTTTGTCACCTTGATAGTCTTGTTGCAACCAAATACTGCCTCTGAAAAGGACAACTTGACGCCTACAGTGATGTCTTCTCCCGGAGTGGAGACGGGGCCTCTCTCTTGACCTCTGCCACCGAACTGCGAGAATATGTCGAATATATCCTCGAATCCGCCAAATGAGCCAGAGAAAGAGCCTGAGGAGAAAGGATTGCCCCCTGCTCCAAATGGATTGCCCTCTGCGGAGCCAAATTGGTCGTAATTGCTACGCTTATTCGCATCTGACAGCACTTCATACGCCTCGCCCACTTCCTTGAACTTTCTAGCACACTCCTCATCTCCGGGGTGGAGGTCGGGGTGATACTGCTTGGCAAGTCGTCTATAGGCACTCTTGATTTCGTCTGCACTAGCGCTCTTGTCTACTCCTAGTATGCTGTAATAATCTTTGTTTTCTGGCATAACTCTACCTTTTTTTATTCTTTATTTTCTTCGCCTTTGTCCTTGTCGTCAATGATTATCTCTTCATCTTTGTTCTCTGCGCTTTCGTCTTTCTTGCCTTCCTTGCTAGCCTTGTCATAAAGGTTGGAGATAATGGCTGAGGAAGAAGTGGACAATTCCTCTACGGCTTTCCTTATTTTCTCCACATCATCGCAATCTATGTCTTTCTTGCACTTGTCAATAGATGCTTGAAGAGTGGTCTTGTCTTGCTCGCTGAGTTTGTCTCCGCTATCTTTGAGCATCTTTTCAAGGGACAAAATCATATTCTCTGCATTATTCTTGGTTTCAAATAATTCTTTCTTCTTCTTGTCCTCATCAGCGAACTTCTCTGCCTCTTTAATGGCCTCGTCTATGTCCTTTTCGCTAAGGTTAGATGAAGATGTGATGGTGATACTCTGCTCTTTATTCGTGCCTAAATCCTTGGCTGACACATGCACAATGCCGTTGGCATCAATGTCGAATGTCACCTCTATCTGTGGCACTCCTCTAGGTGCTGGAGGAATGTCTGTGAGACTAAACCTACCAAGAGTCTTGTTGCCTGAGGCAAACTCCCTCTCTCCTTGCAATACGTGTATGTCAACTCCCGGCTGATTGTCTACTGCTGTGGAGAAGATTTGGCTCTTTTTGGTAGGAATGGTGGTGTTTCTTTCAATAAGTTTGGTGAAAATGCCACCTAGAGTCTCTATTCCAAGGGAAAGTGGTGTGACATCAAGAAGGAGCACGTCCTTAACTTCTCCTGCCAAAACTCCGCCTTGAATGGCTGCTCCCATAGCCACACATTCGTCTGGATTGATGCCTTTGAATGGGTCTTTGCCGGTAATCTTCTTCACCTCTTCCACGACTGCTGGGATACGAGTAGAACCGCCCACCAATATAACCTTGTCTATATCGCTGAGAGAGAGTTTGCTATCCTTAAGTGCTCTATTGACTGCCTGAGCGGTCTTATCAACAAGGTCGCTGGTGATGGAGTCGAACTTGGCACGAGTGAGGTCATATTCAAAGTGCTTGGGGCCTGTGGCGTCCGCTGTGATAAATGGCAGATTGATAGTGGTTTTCATCACGCTGCTGAGGTCTATCTTGGCTTTCTCGCTGGCTTCCTTGATTCTCTGCATGGCGAGTTTGTCTTGCGAAAGGTCAATGCCCTCTTTTGCCTTAAATTCACTGACAATGAGGTCCATGATTCTCTTATCGAAGTCGTCTCCGCCGAGTCTGTTGTCTCCTGCTGTGGCAATAACCTCGAACACACCCTCACCAATCTCTAGTATGGACACATCGAATGTCCCGCCACCTAGGTCGTAGACGAGGATTTTTTGATTTTTGCCATCTGCCTTGTCTAGTCCATAGGCAAGTGATGCTGCTGTAGGCTCATTGATGATACGTAAAACTTCAAGCCCTGCTATCTTGCCAGCATCTTTGGTGGCTTGACGCTGAGAGTCTGTAAAGTAAGCAGGCACTGTGATGACTGCTTGAGTGACTTTCTCACCAAGATATGCCTCTGCGTCTTGCTTGAGTTTCTGAAGTATCATGGCAGAAATTTCTTGAGGAGAATATTCCTTATCCTCTATTTTAACTCTATAATCTGAGCCCATTTCTCTCTTAATGGAGATAATGGTGTTATTGGGGTTGGCTATGGCTTGACGCTTGGCGACTTGCCCTACCAGTCTCTCCCCTTTGGAAAAAGCCACCACTGAAGGTGTGGTCCTCTCTCCCTCTGCATTGGCTATGACAGTGGCATTCTTGCCCTCCATCACAGCTACGCATGAATTGGTTGTTCCTAAATCTATTCCTATTACTTTTGACATTTTTATATAACTCCTTTTATTTGTCAAATTTTATTCTAAAAACAATGGATAATTGTTCTAAAATAACTAAAATTATTTGGCTACTACTACCTGGCTGTATTTTAACACCTTGTCATCATACATGTAGCCACTCTCTAACTCCTCAATGATGGTGCCACTAGGCTTGTCACTCTCTTGCATGAGGACTGCATTGTGAAGTGCGGGATTAAACTGCTCTCCAATAGAGGCTATCTTGTGCACCTTAAGGTCGTCTAGCGAACTTAGAAGGGACTTCTCTATCATGTCTATTCCTTTAAGAGCATTTTTATCCTGCACCATAGATTTGGCTTTCTTAAAATGGTCTAGTGCGGGGAAAATGGTCATCAATGCATCTTTTAGTCCGTCTACTCTCGCCTGCCTTATGGCTTCTAGCGCTCGCACCCTTTGATTGTCGAAGTCTTTTTGAAGTTCATAATACTCCGTATTTATTCTGGCAAGACTGGAGCGGAGCCTTTCCCATTCTTCTTTCTTAACAGGAATGGTGTCGCTCTGTTTCTCCTCTTCTGCCTCTTCTATAGGCTCCTCTGTCCTCTCCTCTAGTGTCTCGTCAATATCTTCGCTATCTTTATGTCTATGTTTGCTCATTTCTATCTCCTTTACCCTTACTCCTCACCTCGTCTGCTACGAACTTGAGCACGCTGGATATGGTGGCATAGTCTATCCGCTCTGGTCCTATGACACCCACTGTGGCTATCCTCTTGCCATCTAGTACAAGCGGAGCCTTGATGACTGCGCACTCCTTAAGTTTGTCATTGCTATTCTCACGACCGATATGCACAGATATATCCTCGCCCTCTGTATTCATAATTTCCTTTAGGCTGTCCTCGTCATCAAGCACTGTGAGGATATTCTTCGCCTTGTCGATATTCTCCATCTCTTTGCTCTCTAAAAGGCGAATAATGCCTTGATTGCTCACCTTGCTCTTAGTGTCGTTGTAGTAGATATCCACCACTTTGAGAACGAGGTCGAACACTTCCTCATACTCTGACATTTTCCTGCGAATAGTCTCGCTAAACTCTGGCACGTGGCTGGTGAGATATTTCATGCTCTTGCCTGAGAAAATGCTTGTAAGTAAATTAGATGCATTGTCACAATCTTGCCTATTAAGGCTACTACTACAAGATATGGTGTGGCTTATGGCGCCAGCATTGGTCTCCACTAGCACCAACACTTGTGACGAGAGGAGGAATATCACCTTGATATTCTCTATAACCAAGTTGTCGAATCCATCAAACATAAGTATAGTAGGGTAATTGGTAGTAGAAGAAATGGCTCTGGATATGTTGTCCATAATTTCACTCAAGTTGCTCGTCCTAGAGAACATCTTCTCTTTCACTTCATCAAGGGAAGCATTGTCAAATGATGCACTCTTGAGTGTCTCATCAACAAAAAATCTGTATCCCTTAGTCGTAGGCACTCTGCCAGATGATGTGTGTAATTGTTTGAGATAGCCCATGGCCTCTAGGGCATTGAGTTCATTCCTAATTGTTGCGGTGGACAAATCATGCAGATTGGTCTGCTGGACAAGTAGACTGGTGATGGGACTGGCTAGTTTAATATAATTGTCTATAGCATTATACAGCAGGACTTTCTTCCTATTTGACAACTCTACATCGTCCATATTGCCTCCTCCTATATAAAATTAGCAATCTATATTTCGACTTTGTTAGCACTCTCTATATTTGAGTGCTAGCACTATTATATGCTCCATTTTCACCTTTGTCAACTAAAAATGTCAAATTTTTTTGAAATTTTTTTTGAAGTGGAATAATCTATAATGACATTTTTTCTCATAACTCACTATTGACATATGAAATAATATAAATTGAAATAACATATATAGAGGTGAAATGATGAAAAGACCAATTTTGAAAAAGGCATTGAGAGTTGCGGCATTTGTGGCTGTGGGACTGCCGAGTGCGGCACTCCTTGGTGGCGTGGGGCTATCTGTGGCGGGTGGCGTGAAAGCAGTGAGGTCTATCAAAACAATACACAAAGATATCACTTACTATAGCATGATAACCGATTATCATATGAACATGTTTACCAACGGAATATTGATGTCATCAAGATTTAACAATATATATCCAATAAAAGATATGAAGTTCGTCAAAGATGATAGAAAACCAAGAAGCATGGAAGAATTTGGAGGAATTGATGAGAAATACATTAAGGGCTTGAGGCTGGAAGAACAAGCCGATGGAATCAACAATGCCCCTACTCATGGCAACACTGGCTCCTTCAAAGGCTATGTAGATCAGTGGATAAATAGATGTGGGCTATAAAAACTCTATTCTACATCCCAAAAAAATGCAAAAAGGACATTCGTGAGAATGTCCTTTTTGGTTTGGTGGGCAGGGATGGATTCGAACCATCGAAGTCGGAGACGACGGATTTACAGTCCGTTGCATTTGACCGCTCTGCAACCTACCCGATGTGTCATAGCAGTGTGGTGAAGGGATGACAAGTCATCCTCATGCTATGACATGGAGCTGGTGGTCGGAATCGAACCAACAACCGGCTGATTACAAATCAGCTGCTCTACCATTGAGCCACACCAGCATATATGTTTACGATTTAATAAAAACGGACCATCATGCGCCAATGTAAATTGGTGCCTTGGGGCGGAATCGAACCACCGACACGGGGATTTTCAGTCCCCTGCTCTACCGACTGAGCTACCAAGGCGTGATGGGTCCACGATCTTAAAATCGTATGGCGACTCGGAAGAGACTCGAACTCTCGACCTCCGCCGTGACAGGGCGGCGTTCTAACCAACTGAACTACCAAGCCATAAAACATGATTGAAAAATTTGGCATTTGTCTGATAAGCAATTTGGTGGGCCTTCAGGGACTTGAACCCCGGACCGACCGGTTATGAGCCGGCTGCTCTAACCAACTGAGCTAAAGGCCCAAAACACGACAGCGACAATTATAATAACAGAATCGTCCTATAGTGTCAACAAAAAACATCAAAAAGAGGATCCCGGAAAAGGGGTCCTCTTTTCATGAGATGGCGCCTCAAGTAGGGCTCGAACCTACAACCCTCCGGTTAACAGCCGGATGCTC
>CAMYXB010000056.1 GCA_947303145.1 uncultured Clostridia bacterium
AAACTACCTTTTTTTGTAAAAAATTATAAAAAAATGTAAGAAATTGATAAAAAATAATATAAAAATTATGAAAACTCAATAAAAATATAAAATTTATATAAAATTGAACTGCTATATTTTTTCTACTTTTGTGCCCTCTTTAGAGTCCTTGACAGAATATCCTAAAGAGAGAATCCTGTCTCTTAACTCGTCACTTAATGCCCAGTTTTTCTGCACTCTAGCCTCATTTCTTTGCTCAATAAGTGCCATTATCTCCTCTGGGACACTTTCTTCCCTTTGAGGCATGATGCTGTCTATATCTAATCTCAAGCCGAGCGCCCTATCGAACTTCTGCACAAGGTCATACACTGCCCTAGACCTATTCTCACCTCTAAGCATGGTGAACATCTCACCAATAGCAAGAGGGGTGTTGAGGTCATCATTTATAGCATTAAGGAATTTGTCCTCATAGGACTTTAACTTATCTTCTTCTACTTTTCCTTGTCCATTGTAATGCTCGAGGATAAGTTTCTTGAGTGAATTGAATCCCAGTGCGCTGCTCTTTATAGCATCAAAGGTGAAATTGATACTCTTGCCGTAATGAGTATTGAGACAGAAATATTTGAAGTCTAATGGCGAAAAGCCCTTTTCTTGTAAATCTTTAAGTGTGTAGCAGTTGCCAAGGCTCTTGCTCATCTTACCATTGTCTACTAAAAGAAAATTGTTGTGCAACCAGTAGTTGACTACTTGATGTCCACAAAAGGCATCATTTTGGGCTATTTCGTCCTCGTGATGCACTGTCCTATGGTCTATGCCTCCTGTGTGAATATCAAATCTATCTCCTAGAATGGAGTGAGACATAGCAGAACACTCTATGTGCCAGCCGGGGCAACCCACTCCCCATGGACTAGGCCATTTCATAATGTGATTGTCCTCTACGAACTTCCACAAAGCAAAGTCGAACGGGTGATGCTTTTTGATATTTTCCTCAATACGAGCGGAATATGTTTTAGAGAGGTCTTTTTCGCTAAGTTGACCATAAGCGGCGAATTTCTGCACATCAAAATACACACCGTCATCAATAATGTATGTGTAGCCCCCTCTCTCCAATCCTTGAATAAACTCAATCATTTGTGGGATAAACTCTGTAGCATAAGTGATGTTCTCTGGCAGGTCTACATTCATGGACCTTAGGTCATCGAAAAACAATCCACCATAAAAACTGGCTATTTCAAGTGGACTCTTCTTTTCCTTTTGGGCGGCTAACTCCATTTTATCCTCGCCATCGTCCTCATCACTGGTGAGATGTCCTACATCTGTGACATTCATGACACCTTTGATACTATATCCATTATACTTGAGTATACGCCTGAGGCTGTCTACAAAGACATATGCTCGCATATTGCCGATATGCTGATAGGAGTAAACTGTGGGGCCACAGGAATACATCTTGACTTCTCCATCATTTATTGGTGTAAAGACTTCCTTTCTGTCTGTCAATGAATTGGTTAACTTAAGCATTATATCTCTCCTTATCTATTTGTGATAATATTTCCTCAATATTTTTAATATTTTTGTCCAATCTATCTAGTTTATTCTGTGGCAGGCTCTCCATTTCACTTGAAAAACAATCAAGGGCCTTCTTCACATACTCTTCTCCCTCTTTGGTCAAAGAGTAATACACTATGCGCCCGTCTATCTCGTCACCATGCGTGTCAACAAGCCCTGACTTTATCTGCTCCTTTGCCAAAGCGGCGATGTTGGACTTGGCAATACACAGGTCTCTTACTATATCGCTTTGAGACGGGGAGCCAAGCCTATATATGCTACAGAGCAACTTAAAGTTAAGAGAAAAGATGTCGATAGAATATTTCGAGGCTATTTTCTTGCCTACGTTTTCCACCATTCTCATGCTATTGAGCAAGGATAAAGCACTATCCACGAGACACCTCCCACATGACAAATGTAATGAAATTATAACAATCTTTATACATTTTGTCAAAGGAAATTTGAGATGCGGGTATTGACAAAACCCTTCTTTAGTGTTAGTATTACATGCATAAGTATATTGAGGTGGGCAAAATGGAAAATTCATTTGTTAAAAGACTTAGAAAGCAAGATGTGAGAGAAATTTTATCTAGACTGGGGCTACGTATTGCCGAGGAACTGCAGAGACAATATTGTAAGGGATAGAATGAAGATGGAACATATGGAATGCTTGTGAAATGTGAAAGGCTAAATCAAGAGAAAATGTGTGATGTGCCATTTTTTATTAAAAGTATGCCAGATGAGGCTAACGAAATATTAGCACTTCCTCTTTTGGTCGGCACTTATTCACATTCGTATTTCGATGATGACAAATATCTACTTATTGATATTGGAGAATTTCACATGACTGAACTTGCATGCATGTTCTTCACAGAAGAAGAAAAGAATTTTTTCTCTCTTATGATGGAAGTTTATATAGAATATATGCTACGCAAGTTTGGCAAAGAATACAGTAAGGCTTTAGATGAACAAGTTGATTTAGATAAAATGGAAATGAAAAATAGAGGTATTGAATTATAAATAAAATACATGTGAAGAATGGCATCAATTTTTGATGTCATTTTTTTGTGACAAATTTAGACAAAAAATCACCAAAAAAGACAAACCAAATCTGGACACATAAGGTAAAATGAAGGTGATAGGAGGAGAAAAGATGAATGTAAAGTATCGAAACTATAACAATGTATTGTATGTAATGCTGGACGGAGAATTGGACGAACATTCTGCCAAGGAGACCAGCAAAAAACTGGACGATGTATTCTCCACCACGATATCGAAGCAGATAATACTGGACTTGTCGGGAATGGGCTTCATGGACTCCACAGGAATAGGAGTGCTGATAGGTAGATACAAGAAGATGAAGGACAAAGGGGTGAGCATATTCATATCCAATCCCTCATATCATGCAGAAAAGATTTTCAAAATGACGGGCTTGTATGAAATAATGCCAAAAATTTCTTAAATAGGAGATAAAAATGGAAAATAGAATGGAATTAAAGTTTTCGGCACTCTCTCAAAATGAGAGTTTTGCAAGGGCGACTGTGGCGGGATTTTGCTTGCAAGCCAATCCCACCATTGACGAATTGACAGACATCAAGACGGCAGTAAGTGAGGCGGTGACTAACTGCATAGTGCACGCTTATCCCAAGGGAAAAGGAGATGTCTATCTCACTGCCACAATAAATAATGGCACACTTACTCTAACGGTGAGAGACCATGGGATAGGTATAGATGACCTAAACAAAGCGAGACAACCATTTTACACCACTAAACCCCTAGAAGAGCGAAGCGGAATGGGCTTCACTGTGATGGAAAGCTTCATGGATAGTCTAAAAGTGTCCAATGCCTCAGGTGGCGGGCTGGAGGTGGTGATGACCAAGACATTCAAGCAAGAAGATGAGGATATAGTTAATATCGGGTGATGTGACGTGGACTATGACGAGAACATGGAGTTGATACAAAGGGCAAAAAATGGAGACAATGACGCAAAAAATAAATTGATTGAGAACAATTCTCCACTGGTTAAGAGCATAGTAAGAAGATACAAAAACAAGGGTGTGGAGTATGATGACTTATTTCAATTAGGTTGTGTGGGTATGACTAAGGCAATAAACAACTTTGACACAAAATACAATGTAAAATTTTCCACTTATGCTGTGCCAATGATTGCGGGGGAGATAAAGAGATTTCTACGAGATGACGGGAGCGTGAAAGTATCTCGCTCAATCAAGGGGCAATGCTACAAAATATCTAGGTATATAAGCGATGTTCAATCTAAGGAAAACAGGACACCACAGGTGAAAGAAATAGCCGAAAAATTCTGTATAGATGAAAATGAACTCATGTTCATAATGGAATCAAACAAAATGCCCCTATCTATATATGAGCGTCTGGACAAAAACGAAAGCGCAGGCATGCTGATTATGGATAGAATAGCCAGCCTTGATAACCAAGAGGAACTAATAGATAAGATGACACTCAAAGATGTTATAATGGGGTTAGATGTGAGTGATAGGAAGCTAATCATGTTAAGATTTTTTAGAGACAAGACTCAAAGTGAAGTGGCGAAAATGATGAATGTATCACAGGTTCAAGTAAGCAGGATAGAAAATCGCCTACTTAAAAAATTGAGGAGCAAACTAGAGAGATAATTCTAGTTTGTTTTTATTTCTAAAAAAACATCTAAACTTTGGGTATTGACAAAGTGATTGACATATAGTAAAATGAAACTATAAATCAAAGGAGATTATAGTGAAATGTTAAAACCAATGATAAAAAAAGGAGAAAAAAAAGTTAATCCTTGTAAAGACGAGTCTGTTCTTAAACAAATCGCTAGTAAAGCAAAAAAGTGGGTTTTTGTCACTGTGGCAGCGGGTTTAATGTTGACCTCTCTTGCCTCATGCTCACAAGAGCCTACGATACCATCACATGTTGACCCTACACCTCCTGGGCCTGTTCAGCCAGATGACCCTACTCCAATAAGTCAATATAAGGGATATAGACTATACATAGAAAATTTAACACTTGAGGAAAAAAACGATATATGCGATATGTTGCAGAGCAAGTATAAAAACAATGCTTCCTCCGGACAATATATGGTAAATGAAGAAGTTAAATACAGGATTAATACTGAACCTTTTTGCGATGATGAATATTTGTCTATATTAAATGATATAGAATGCGAAAATGGGAGCTTTTCATTGAATAGGACATTGTATAAATTGACCTACTCCAATGAAATATCCAAGGAACAAATGCAATATGTCTTGGATAATTTGGCTGTCAGGAATGCAGAAATAACAATTGATCAACGTCAAAATTCATCTGGGAATTTATACTTTACAATAACTATTGACAATTTACTTGATCTCTATCAAAGAGATAGTGTAATGAATTTCTTCAAAGAAATGAATATGACGTTAAATGAGTCCAAACGCATGGAATCTGAAACACATAGTTATACTGATAAGACTACTTTAGAGAATTATTACTCAGGGAAAGAAGAACCCATAACTGTTAAATATTCTATTCGTAGTGGTCCTTATCAAGGAATGGAAGATGTCTTTGAACTATTCAATGAATCTGGTGAAAATAGGAATCCATATATAGATGCTTTTTATAATGGAGCAAATGAAATAACTCCTCCAGAGAATCAACTAGGACTATAACAATAATTATAAAAGAAAACACCTAATGAATGGGTGTTTTCTTTTTGTATTATTATGATTTTTTATATAAATGTAGCGATTGACTATTGTGACATCTTAGAAAGCATAATGTAAAGGGCTACAAGCAATATTAGAAAAAATATTATTAACCGTAAATTTTGGCATTAAGATAATCTTTAAGGTTTGATACCGGCACTCTCTCTTGAGCCATGCTGTCTCTATCTCTTACGGTGACTGTATTGTCCTCGAGTGTGTCAAAGTCAATGGTGACACAATATGGTGTGCCTATCTCATCATTTCTGCGATATCTCTTGCCGATGCTTCCTGACTCGTCATAGTCACAATTAAAACTCTTTTTGAGTTCTCTAAATATCTCCAAAGCCTTGTCTGATAAATTCTTCTGCAGTGGAAGGATAGCCACTTTGATAGGGGCGAGCCTTGGGAGTAGTTTTAGCACCACTCTGGTCTCTCCGTTATCTAGAGTCTCCTCATTATATGCATCTGCAATAAGAGTGAGGAAAAGCCTGTCTGCACCAACAGAAAACTCCACAATATATGGGATAAATCTCTCGCCAGTGATTGGATCTTGATACATCATATTCTTGCCTGAATACTCTTGGTGGCGAGATAGGTCATAATTGGTCCTATTGTGAATACCATTGAGTTCCTCCCAACCAAATGGGAAATGGAACACAATGTCTGTGGCGGCTTTGGCATAAAAGGCGAGTTTGTCATGATCCTTGAACTTGAGTTTCTCTTCAGGAAGTCCAAGAGACTTGTAGAACTCCATAACTTTGTGCTTGTAAGCCTCAAATAATTTCTCATCATCTCCTTGACGACAGAACAACTGATACTCCATTTGTTCGAATTCAATAGTCCTAAAGATGAAGTTGCCCGGAGTTATTTCATTTCTAAATGACTTGCCTATCTGTCCTATACCAAAAGGCAGTTTGGCACGCATAGTCCTCTGGACGTTGAGGAAATTGACATACTCACCTTGGCAGGTCTCTGGACGAAGATAGATGACGTCGCTATTCTCCTCTGTGGTGCCTCTATTGGTCTTGAACATCAAGTTGAAATTCTTAATCTCTGTGAAGTCGCATTTGCCACAATTGGGGCATTTGATGTCATGAGAAGAGATATATTCACTCATCTCCTCTTTACTCATTAGGTCTACTGCCATCTCAATATTGTGCTTCTTGTTATATTCCTCTATAAGAGAGTCGGCTCTATGTCTAGTCTTGCAATTCTTGCAATCCATCTTGGGATCAGAAAAACCCGCAACATGACCAGAGGCCTCCCA
>CAMYXB010000057.1 GCA_947303145.1 uncultured Clostridia bacterium
ATTAGAGTGAATGCTTTATTTTTTTCATTCAAAATATCTATATTTATGGCATTTTTGAAACCTCTAAAGAATGTTCCCTGCCTTTTGGCATAATGCCTAGTATTTTTCTTTACTTCTTCTTTCACCTCTTGAAGAGTCATAGTGCCATCAATATATGAGAAAAGTTCTTTATATCCTATGGCTTGCATAGATTGCCACGAGCGAGACTGCGGGGCATGTTCTGTTATAGAAATAAATTCTTCGACAAGTCCATTTTCAAACATCTCATCGGCTCTTTTGTTTATTCTATCATATAAAATAGTCCTATCAATGTCAAAGATAAGTAAAAGATTGTCATATCTCAATTTTTCTTCAATATTTAACTTGGATTTTGCTATTCCATGTGTTTCATATATTTCTAAAGCCCTAATAACTCGCTTGGTGTCATTGACGTGAATAGAGTTAGCGGATTTTTTGTCTACTTTTTCCAATAGGTCATGCAAATATTCTTTACCATAATTTTGCAAGATATTTTCATATTTTTCCCTAATTTTTGTATTTTTTATGGCTTTACCGAAGGAATATTCATGTAAAAGTGCATTTATATATAATCCTGTTCCACCTGTTATGATGGGAAGTTTGCCCCTAGAGATTATATCCTCGATAACTTTTGTCGCTCGCTCTACATATTCGCTGACAGAAAAATCCTTGTCCGCATCTACTATATCTATCAAGTGATGTTTCACTTCACTTTGCTCTTCAAGGGTGGGTTTGGCTGTGCCGATATCGAGCCCCCTGTATATCTGCATAGAGTCACAGGAGACTATCTCTCCATTATATCTTTTAGCACATTCTATGGCAAAAGCGGTCTTTCCACTGGCAGTGGGACCTGTTATTACTAATACAAAACTCAAGTGACTACCCTCTTAAACATTTTTTCCACCTCGTATTTGGTGAATTTAACACAAATAGGTCTGCCATGTGGGCACTGCAATCTAGTATTATTCTGGAATATTTGCTTAAGCAAAATACTTATCTCCTCACTAGCCAGCGTCATACCTCCCTTTACTGCCGCTTTGCACGCAGAGGTGGCAAAGTGATTGTTTATCTGCTCATTAGTGCTAGATATCATGTTCACATTAGACAGACTTTCCATTACAAATTCATGTAAATCTATGTCGGACAGAATGCTAGGAACTGCCATTATCCTGTATGTATTATGTCCAAAATTCTCCACTTCAAAGCCCATGTCGGCAAGTGTATGCAGATTGTCCACAAGCAAATTTTCTTCTATCTCATTGACTGTGAATGCATATGGAATAAGAAGAGGTTGAGAGATGAGTTTCCTCTCCTCAAACAATTTCATAAACTTGTCAAAAAGCACTCTCTCATGCCCAGCGTGCTGGTCGAGCAATAGGAAATTATCCCCGCTTTCAAGCAAAATATAAGTATTGAATAGCGTTCCTAATACATTGTATGGTATATCTTGAGAGATAACTTGCTGGTCAAAAGCGATATTTTCCTTTTCTTGCAGTGTCTTTGGTGGCTGAGATTCATTTATTGGAGAATTATCGCCTATTTTTTTGCTCAATATTTTATTTAAGTCACTTTCTACAAAATCTTTATCCAATACATATTCACTCACTTCTCTGCCATCGTCACTAGCGAGTTTCCTTTCTGACTCCTCATATGTGACTGGTGCATCGACAGAGATGACTGACATATCATCGGCGAACTTTTGAAGCATACTGAAACTAAATCCGCCACTTACGACCTCTTCATTTGGCTCTTTTGCCTCTATCGCTTTTTCTTCAAATTTTGGCTGGTTATCAACAAAGCCATCTACAGAAAAATTGTTTTCTTGCAAAGTCTGTAAGACGGCATAATAGACAAAATTATATACCCCTTTGCTATCTTTGAATCTTATTTCCATCTTACTCGGGTGAACATTGACATCTATGTCCTCATATGGAATGGTGAGATATAGGACATAGAGAGGAAATTTGCCTTTCATAAGGAAATTGGCATAAGCATTGGAGACAGCTGTAGAAATGAGGGCATTATTAACATATCTGCCATTAACTATGAGAGATTGATATGTTCTATTAGCCTTGCAAGCGGTGGGTAGAGATAAAAATCCACTCAAGTGACAGATAGCATTCTCTTGTTCTATATGCACCATATTTTTAGCAGTCTCTTTGCCATAAATAGTAAAAATCTTCTCTTGAACTCCAGTGGATACGGAGTTATAGACCAGTCTATCTTCTACGTAGTATTTGAATTCTACACTAGGATTGGCGAAAATAAGGCGAGAAATTATATTTGTGACAAGACCCTCCTCTTGTTTGGGCGATTTCAAAAACTTCAGTCTTGCAGGTGTGTTGTAAAAGAGATTGTGCACATTTATTGTCGTGCCATCGGGTGCGCCACAAATTACACTTTCACTTATTTTGCCTCCATCATTCTCCACTCTTCCAGCATAATCGCTATCTCGCACTTTGGAGATAATCTCTGCCCTAGACACCGCTCCTATGCTGGCTAGAGCCTCACCTCTAAAGCCAAGAGTGGCTATGGCTTCTAAGTCGTCTGCACTAGAAATTTTGCTTGTCGCATGTGGAAGAAAAGCCTTGCGCAAATCTTCAAATTCTATACCACAGCCATTGTCTGTGATAGAGATGAGTTTAATCCCCCCGTTTTCTATTCTAATAGTTATTTTAGTGGCACCAGCATCTAGGGCATTTTCCACCAATTCCTTGACAACAGATGAGGGCCTTTCCACCACTTCGCCAGCGGAAATCCTGTTATACACCCTGCTATCTAGCACGTTTATTTTGGGCATGTCTCACCTCCAAAACTTTTTAACTATTTATCTTTTTATGAAACCTTGTGATAAGTTCAAATGCTTCAAGAGGAGAAAGCGAATTTACATCAACATTCCTTATTTCGTTGATAATATTATTCTTATCCACTTCAGTCAAAGATTGCTCCTCACTTGCATCTTTTATCTCGAATTTGACACTATTCTTCTCCAGTTGGAAAAGAATATTCTTGGCTCTTTTGATTATCTCATCATATATACCAGAAAGAGACGCAACTTCTATACCAAAACTTCTATCCGCACTGCCCTTGACAACTTTCCTGAGGAAAATTATAGAATTATTAAACTCTTTGACGCTTACCTTGTAGTTCCTTACGCCATCAAGTTTGCCTTCTAGCATGGTTATCTCGTGATAATGTGTGGAAAAAAGTGTCTTACACCTAATGCGAGTGGATATATATTCCAGAACAGCCCATGCTATGCTCATGCCGTCATATGTGGCAGTGCCTCTGCCCACTTCATCTAAAAGGACGAGGCTCTTGCTCGTGGCGTTATTGAGAATATTGGCCACTTCCACCATTTCCACCATAAATGTGCTTTGACCACTATTGAGGTCGTCACTTGCTCCAATTCTGGTAAAAATCCTATCTGTCATGGCTATTTCTGCACTACTGCAAGGGACAAAACTACCCATGTGGGCCATTATGACAATAAGGGCTATCTGTCTCATGTATGTGCTCTTGCCTGCCATATTAGGTCCTGTGATAATGAGTGTCCTATCATTCTTTTCATCAAGATAGGCATCGTTGGGCACGAAAGAATCTTTGATGGAATGTTCCACTATAGGGTGCCTGCCATCTACAATTTTAATATGCTTGTATCTTTCATTAATTTGTGGCCTTACATAGCCATACTCCACCGCATCAATAGCAAGTGACAATAGGACATCTACATATGACACTTCCATCGCCACTTTTTGTATAACAGAGACTGTTTGCTTGAGTTGTTCCTTTATTTTTTCAAAAATCGTATTTTCTAGTTTGATTGAAGTGTCTTTGGCATTAAGAATCTTAGCCTCCAGTTCTTTAAGTTCAGGGGTAGAGTATCTCTCATGGTTGGAAATGGTCTGTCTGCGCTCATATCTATATGGGATGGCGTCCACTTGAGATTTGTTTATCTCAATAAAATAACCAAATACTCTGCTATAGCCTATCTTTAGATTTTTAATACCTGTATCTTCTCTCTCTCGACTCTCAAGGTCGGTCAGCCATTTGCCCGCTTCTGTGGAGATATTCCTCAGTTCAAATAATTCCTTATTAAACTCGCTTTTTATAAATCCTCCATTACTAATAATCTGTGGTGCGTCCTCTATAAATGCACTATCTAGCATTTTTGCTAAATTGTTTACGCTGTCAATATCCTTAAATAAACTTTTGAAAAACTCATTATTCAATGTTTTCGTCAAATTAGACAACTCCACCACACTAAAGAGTGAATTTTTGAGGCTTACACACTCTTTGGGACCTATATTGCCATAGGATATTTTAGATGTTAGCCTTTCTATATCGCTAATGGCCGACAGCACTATCTGCAGGTCATTACGCATTATACCATTTGATACAAGTTCTTCCACGCAATCAAGTCTAGTATTTATTCTCTTGCTATTCTGCAAGGGTTGCAGTATCCATTTTTCGAGCAATCTTGCTCCCATGGCAGTCTTAGTCTTATTGAGATGACCAAGCAGTGACCCCTTTTTCTTCCTATCCTTAGCATTTTCTATAAGTTCGAGATTGCGACAAGCATTGAAGTCTAGGCTCATATAGTCGCCATATTGCTCTGTCACTATTTTATTGATATGACCAAGACTTCGCTTTTGGGTGTCTACCAGATATATGAGTAGTGCCCCAGAGGCACTCATCGCTAGTTTAAGTGAGGCGAAGTCATGTCCCTGAAGTGATGATATAGAAAATTGCTCCTTAATTTTATCCTTGCTAGAATTATAATCAAAGTCAAATTCTTCTCTTCTAGTAAATTTTGGCAAAAAATCAAGCAGTTCAAAATCTTTTTCTTGTGAAAGATTCAAGACTTCTTCATTACAAATAATTTCTGCAGGCCTCACTCTTGTGAGCAAGTCAACTAGTTTATGCTTTGCATCTTCGTCATATTGACTGACCTTGAATTCACCTGTAGAGACATCACAATATGCCACGCCAATGCTCTTGTCCTTTCTGTAAATACTGAGAAGATAATTATTCTTGCTGGAGGACAATATATCACTCTCTATAATAGTGCCGGGAGTTATGACTCTAGTGACAGACCTCTCCACCATTTTCCCAGGCATAGGCTCTGTCATCTGGTCAATAATCGCCACCTTATATCCTGCCTCAATGAGCCTAGCCACATAGCTATCCACTGCATGATATGGCACGCCACACATGGGAGCCCGCTCCTCTAGTCCGCAATTTCTACCAGTCAACGCTATATCCAACACCTTGCTCGCTGTCACAGCATCATCGAAGAATAATTCATAAAAATCACCAAGACGACACATCAGGAGGCTGTCTTTATATTCCTCTTTTGTGTTAACATAATATCGCATCATTGGAGACAATTTATTCATGTCAATATTCATCTCTCTCCCCCATATTTTACAATCTCGCCTATGAGTTCTCCGCCACATATATCTGTGACTTTTACTCTATAAATTTCTCCGTCAATAAGTCCCATTTTGTCCACTTTCACCGTCTTGCCACTATCTAACTTTAAGGCAACTTTTCTCTCGTCAACTTCTGCCATGGCTTCAAATTCTTTTCCCACCATTTTAGGTAAATCGGCCTTTTGTATCTCTCTTTGACGACTAAACAATCTTGTTATTCTGTCTTGTTTTGTTTTGTCATCTATTTGCCCTTCAAATTTCTCCGCAGGCGTGCCTTCTCTCTTAGAATAAACGAAACCAAAGACCCCTGCATAATGACAGAAGTCTAGCAAATCTAAAGTTTTGACAAAGTCATCCTCTGTCTCCATGGGAAATCCCACTATAATATCTGTAGTTAGACTGGCATCAGGTATTTTGTCATAAATATTTTTGACCAAATTCTTGTAATGCTCCGCAGTATATGACCTATTCATAAGTTTCAGCACTCTATCACTACCACTTTGAACGGGCAGATGTATGGCGTGGCTCATCTTTTCATTACTTGCGATAAAGTCAATAAGTTCCAAAGAAAAATCTTTTGGATGAGAGGTCATGAATTTTACCTTAAAATCTCCCTCTAGCTCACATATTCTGGATAATAAATACACAAAATTGGTCTTTCCGTCACCGAAATCTTTGCCATAAGAATTGACGTTCTGCCCTAGGAGTGTGATTGTCTTATACTTTTTGGAAGAAATGAGAGTCTTTATCTCACTTAATATATCTTCCACTCTTCTACTTCTCTCTCTGCCTCGCACATAAGGCACTATACAATAAGTGCAGAAATTGTTGCAACCATACATTATGTTTACCCAAGCATTGTGGCCACTAGTCCTGTATGTCTCCACGCCTTCTTTAATGATGCCTTCTGTCTCCCAC
>CAMYXB010000058.1 GCA_947303145.1 uncultured Clostridia bacterium
AAGTCGCATCTCTAAATGGCTCATATGTAAACGAAACGGGATAATACCTCTCCTCAAGTTCGGATATAATCTCGAACTGCAGTGTCAAGAACAAACCTGTCTCATAATTATTCGTGGCACTTTCAAAATAGAATTTGAAGCCTTCTTCATTGTAGTCCTGAGTATGTGTCGTATCGAACTGCATCTCAAGCAATTTATCTCCTCTGCTGAACCCCACTAGTCTAAGGACAGTTCGGTCATACTCTGGAGATATGACCAGACCGTTGAAGCCTGTATTTATCGTGAGATGGCAGTCGACATAGACTATTTGATTCTCTATTCTATTTTGAGTAAGTGTAATTTTGGGAATATTGGTCTCTCTTATATCTCTCTTGTAGTAGCCATACAGAGTCAAATCGTCTGCTGGCATGAAGTTAAGAGATAAAGGTGTGGTGCAATATTCATCGACATACCAGCCATGGAAAACATAATGTGTCCTATGTGGCATATCGGGGATTTGGATAATCTCATTGTAATCCAACTCTACTGCATCGTAGTAATCAAACTGTCCTATCTCACCACCTTGGTAATCGGCAATATAATAAAATATTTGATAGGTCTTAGGTGTCTTGGTATATTGCGCCATATAGCAAATGGTGTTTGTTTCTTCTGAGACGACACCTTTCCATCCTGCGAATGTATATGTATAGCAGGCGTCCTCGAGTTTTATGGGAGCATCTCCCTGATATGAGGGAATGTCGTCCTCGTTGTAATCCTTTGTGTATAGGACTGAGCCGTCATAGTTTAAGTAATTGACTGAGTATTCCCCTTTGATGAGTGTTATCTTACCATTGACAATATCTATCTCTTGAGGAACGCCGTATTCGTGCTTTGTGTTGAACGTATCATAAGTCAAAACTATGTCATATTCTCCGACTTCGGCCTCAATATTGCTCTCAAATACAAATGATACTAGCGTGCCCGTAGAGAAATCTTGATTTATCCCGTCCCACAACATTCTAAAGTAATCTACATCATATCCAAGCACACTATCGGTGCCAGTCTGTGTGTATGTCAGACTAGACAATGCATCTTTCCTAATGACATCAGTAAGAGTGAATGTAGATGTGTCATAGCCAGTTTTTCTAAGTTCCAAGCATAATGCGGTGAATCCTACGTTATTCTCCAACTCGACATCAATGCTGAATGTTTGCCCACGATGAACAGTCTTGCTTTGGACAGTCACCACAGGTAAATCCGAATTTTGAGCAGATGCCCTATTATAGTCCATGTCCACAAAGCAAAATGCTAAACTTAATATAGAAAATATGAGGACAAGCAATATTTTTATGTTCGTATATTTCACTGCTTTACTCATATTCTCTCCCAATCCCTTTTCTTTCTAGTTGACTTAATCGCAACAAGCACAACAGCCGAAACAATGATAGGGATTGAAATACTCAGGGCTATAATAAGGAAATCAGAAGTAGACTCCTCATCTCTCACTGCCTTAATATCAGTGACAGAATTGTTCTTAATCTGAATTTCTGCGTTGTCAATGTATAAATTTTTAGTCTTGACACCGCCCTGTTCAAAATAATTCACATCTTTGTTCTTCTCATATTTTAGGGAGACTCTATAACTTCCGTCCTTAATATCGTCAAGCAATCTAAATGTCAAAGTAAACAACTTGCCGGTAGTAAAGTCATTGCCCTTCTCTTGTGACAAGTAATTTATCTTGAATGGAGTTATCGCATAGCCTTGCGGAGTATCCACATTGGTAGTGACTGGATCAAGAGCGGAAAGTGCAGAGCCAAATGTGATGCCGGATAGTAGCATGGCCGACTTATCATAAGATATTTCCAATACCATAGCGCCTATGCCAGTGTTAACTCTCATATTGGCATCTATAACTAGCATATTGCCCGATTGGACACTACCTGAAAGAATGATGACCGAATTATCTGAAATGCTTGATGCAAATGCCATCTGGGGAGATGCAATGCCGGAAAAAATAATCAATAATGCGAATAACACTAATGTAAATATTTTCTTCATTATGCACCTCCCCCTAAAGCATTTTTTCGTTAAGATTTTTATTATATGATTTATGGACTAATCAATAATTATATTCAATATAGAATATTATTGACGTGTCCAATGGCCATTTGCATATGTCCATGTGCCGTTTGCATCTAATTGTGTCTGTGGAGAATAGTCAACTGCAAGAGAACCCTTAAAGGAATTCTCATTAACAGAGGATAATTCTCCGTTGTTTACACAACCTGTCATAACAACTTTTTGACATACATTTTTCCATGTTATTGAGATACCAGCAACTGTGTTATGTCCTTGATTTGAGTTAAGAACAGTAGATGAAACATTTGCATTGTTTGTGCAATTCTCAAATACCATCTCACTTGCATTGCCAGTTCCTACGATACCAGAGGCTTTGCGCTCTGCTGTAACAACTCCAGAAACAGTGATACCCACTGCCTTAAAGTATGTTCCTGCAGCTCTACCAACTGCACCACCGACATTGTCTAATCCAGCGATTGAGCCAGAGATAGAAATGTTAGAGATGCATGTCTTACTCTCGCTACCATCATAGTATCCCACTAATGCACCCAAACTATCACCATTGCCAGTAATATTGACATTGGTTAGAGTAAGGTTCTTAATCACTGCACCATTGACACTGCCGAAGAAACCATAGGTATATTCTTCTGGATATACAGTAATATTTGTGACATTAACATCATTAGTTAAGCCAGAGATTGTGTGGCCATTGCCATCGAATGTGCCTGCGAACCATTTTGACTGATTAGCAGTATCTTTTCTTGAATAGTTAGAAATTGCTGTCCATGCTCCGTCTAATGTAATATCCGCATTCAATACAACAATTTTTCCTGCAAAGTTGTCTCCTGCATTTACTTCATCTCTAAATGCTTTCAAGTCAGCAAGGTTGTTGATGATATGTGAGACTGTAATTACATTATAACTGCTGTTGTTTGTAATAGTAGGTGTTCCACCAGGATAATTTGCCTTCAAATCTAGCACAAGGGCTTCGCCTGAAGGGACTGTGACTTTGCTATCACCCACTTTGCCGAGTGTGCCATCTCCAGTCACATTGAATACAACATCTTCTCCAATGGTTGTGTTTCCGCTTCTAGCAAGAACGCCTACGCCATTTTCGATGTTGAATGTTCCGTCATTGATGGTGACTGTGTCGCTGTTAGCGACATACACACCGCAAGCGACGTATCCAGCAGAGACAATGCCTCCGTTGAATGTTCCGCCATTGATAGTAATGATGTTGTGACCTTGGTCATCATCTGCTTTTACGGTTCCATTAGTTCCAACGACAAAGTTGTCTATAGTTGTAAATGTTCCACCGTTGATAGTTGCAGTAGATGTTCTTACAACAAGGACAGCGACTTCTTTTGCTTCAACATTTGCATTATTAACTATTAAAGTTGAACCTGTATTAACACAAATACCTTGTGAATTGCTGGAAATATACGTTCCACCATTAACAACAAGTGTAGCACCATTAGTAGCCCAAAGAGTATCCCTTACAGAACTCACTATTCCACTGCCATTTATGGTAAATGTGGCGCCATTTGTCACTTCAAATCCCCATTTAGTGAATGTCACATTGTGTCCATTCAAGTTGATAGTAAAGTCTTTTGACATATCCACATCGTGATTTCCGCAATTGATGTCGGCTACAAGTGTATAAGTTCCAACGTTTTGAGTAGCAGCAACCAATTGTTCATAAGTAGCAATTTCGTTCTCATCAACGACATTGCCATCAACCACGACTTCTGCCTCAGTGCTATTGTTCTTGATTGAGATAGAAGCCTGTGGATTCTCAGTAGGATGGAATTCGCTGTCTGTGACAACTAATTTCTGCACTTTAACACTGGCTTTCTCCTCTATGACTAGGTGAGTGCCTTCTGCGACTTTAACGGATGCAGGGGCGCTCTGTGTCTTATTTCCCTTTTTGAACTCAACTTCGCCGTTGATATGTAGACTATTTGAGCCAGCGGCAAGATTGACAAGACCGTTTGCATCATAGCCCGTCACGTCTGTGAGGACCACATCTCCATTAGGAGCAGAAATGGTGATGCCATCTGTTGTGACTATGCTTCCATTCATGATAGTGATAGTGACATTCTCACTGGACACCACACTGAATGATTTCACTGTCAAAGTCTTGCCATTGAGATCAAGATAGACATTTTTTGTGGCATTTATAGAAACTTTTGCTTCTGCATCTGTGATGTCGACAAGAAGCGTCACTTGGTTGCCAGCATTTAGAGAATTTACCATTTCCTCTAGTGTCTCTGCACGATCGTTTCTCTTAATTTCCTGTCCTGTGACAGAAAGTCCAGTTCTAATATCCCAAGTATATCCACCAACGATGGCCATACGAGTGACGGATACGTCTCTAATATCTTGGCTCAAGTCAACATTGTTGTCTGCTACTCTAGCAAGGAAATATGTTGCACTAGGATTAAAATTCTCATCTGTAGCAGTGGCCCACTCTGTGCCACTGGCGACTACGACTATGTCATAACCACCGACAATCCATCTACGATAGAGCGTGATGTCGTCTGTGTCGACACTATGATTGCCGTTTACGTCACCAAGGCCGATGTCGAATACTATTTCGCCATAAACATTGATGTCATGATTAGGCATAGTTGTAGGAACTGACTCTGTAGCCCCCTGATTGCCAAACCAAGATCTTGCTACGAACCACACAACATCTGTCTCCAATGGATCTCTGTATGCGATAGTGGAGCCATATTGCGCAGTGGAATATCCACTTTGCTTAACATATTCGCCGCCGTTCTCTCTAACATAGTAGAACACCTTAAATGAAGCATAGACTGTGTTATATTGTGCTACGAATGTGGCGGCACCTTGGACAGTATATCCTGCAAGCACACCATTTTCAACGGTGTATTCAACATTATTTGAAGTCCACTTGCCATTGTATTCGTATGATACACCAGTCTCACTAGATTCCTTGACAGGTGCAAGGTTTAACTCTGAGTAGTTGATGCCCGAACCATATGCGATTGAGAATTCAAACATATTGACATCTTCATCATCTGCACCATCGAAATACAAGAAAGTGATGGTATAAGAGTTGACATCCCATATAGCGACAATGGTTGTATCAGCAGAAATGGCTGTGGTAGAGAAGGCAAATGCACTAGACTCTCCACTCTTTCTCCATTCCTTGAATGAATAACCAGTGACTGTAGGATCGCTCTGTGGCTGTGTGGCATAACTGCCTGAGAACACATATTGAGTAGCAGGCATTCCTGTAGCACTGCTCTGTTCCCCTTTGGTGAACTCAACTGCATAGACAGGATTGAGAATCATCGTAGAATCAAGGTAGTTGCTGTTATCTGAAGTCACTAAAAGCACGAGTTCGTCTTTTGAAGTGGCTGTGTAAGTTCTATTAGATGTAGCAACATCGTTTATCAAATATGAAACAGTTGTGCCAGATACAAGAGCCTTAGCATCAACGCTTGGCATATTTGCATTTCCACGACCAGTATCCTGAGTCACTTCTGTCCATGTGGCAACAGCCCCATTATAATTTGCTGTAGGAAGAGCAAGATACACTTTCTCAATGCTGAATAGGCATTCTTTGCTATCGCCATTATAGTTGTCATTGCCAGCAACAGAAGCAACTGCCTTGTAGCTTCCTGCAGGCAGAACACCATTGGTGCTAACTTCTGTCCATGTATCATTGTTTGAACTATAAACTACGACATTTGGAGTAAGGTTCAATAAACCCACTGAAGCCGAAGAATTAATAGCCAAACCTCTGTTGTAGTATACATTGCTAGCAGAAACTGAAACTGAAGCACTGCTCTTTAGGACATCATATGTGCCCTTATTATTTGTAATGGTATAATTACTATCAAATGAAGAATTATAGGTTGCGACTATGTCATAGCTTCCGACATTGGTTGAACTAGAAAGTGCAACTGTATCATGACTTGTCTTATCTTCCAAGTGAAGAGTAAGAGATATTTCACCACCAACACCTACACTTGTAGGAGTGAGGAGCATTGGCTCACCACCATAGTAATGATACTTGCTTTCTGGTGAAATTGTAATAGCCTTTTTGTTAATCTTGGCATTCTCTACTGTGATATTAAAGACTTTAACATCATTTGTATAATTGTGTGCAGTAGTATCGTCTAGATTGACGTTGATTGTGATTGTATATGTACCTG
>CAMYXB010000059.1 GCA_947303145.1 uncultured Clostridia bacterium
TACACATTACCTCTAACGAGATGAAGATTGGACACCTCTCCATACACCTTGATAGAGTGGAGCATCTCTTCTGCCTCAAATACACCTGTGATATATCTAGATATTTCTGTCACACTAAGTTCTCTAAGCATATCTTCACTCTCTATAAATACTGGATATTAAGCCATTGACGAAGGCATAACTCTTGTCTGTAGAATACCTCTTGGCCATACGAACTATTTCATTGATAACCAAAGACTTGTCCTCACCTAAATAGTCGATACTGGCTATGGCTAGCACACAAAGAGCGAGGTCTATGGAAAAAATGTCATCTAATTTTTTTCCAAAAGAAAGATGAGAAGAGATAACCTGCTTTATATCATCTAAATGCTCCACAACGCAATCAAAAGATTGTCTAATATATGTCATATCGCTATCATCTAGTGAAAATTCATCTTTGTCACAATCTAATATACTGCTAAGAGATAGGTCATAGTCAAAACTATCACCCATTAAATAGTCATATATAAGCATAAATGCACACACTCTCGCATTCGATCTACTCATTCTCTTTCTCCTATTCTTTAGACGCAAAAATCCCTTGCATGATATACAAGGGAAAAATATTATTCTCAATACTTAGCCAAATCTTCTCTGGAAAACTCTACACCTAAGACGTGGATATTGATGCTGTCTATCTTGGCATTAATCATGCTGGATATGCCATTCTTGACATTCTCCTGCACTCTATATGCCACATCTGCCACGCTGTATCCTATGAAAACCTTGAGATAAATATCTATAATGAGGTCCTTATTCCTTGCATAAGACAACTTGACACCCTCAAAGTAATTGCTGGAAAACATTTTCTTGAACTTGCTGGCAAAATCAGGGCAAAGTGAAGCTACACCACTGATTTCTTTGGCGGACAAATTGATGATGGACAACATTATATTCTTGCCGCAATACACTTTGCCTTCATTAGTTTTCTCAAAAACTTCGTCACTCATCGCTATATTTCCTTTTATAGATTAAATTATATCATGAGTGATGAATTATTGCAAACATATTTTATTCTACTGGGATAATCTTGATATAATCTATATCTCTATCCACTTGACTTTGTATAATTTCCACTATTTGTGCCACTTCTCCTTCTGTGAGCTGAGAACTCTGCAATATCACATTGATATATGTGGACGAGTAATTGACCAGAGCATCACTGAAACCCTTTGCCTTAATCAGCCCTTCCATAGTGGTCTCCATGGACATAGAGGTGATGATGCTGTTTATCTGTGCCTCGGCATTTTGTTTCGCCTCCTCTGAGCTGGACGCACTGGATAATATTTGATTGTAGTATTCTATGCTTTCGTTCCTTGTCTGCACTCTATCTTGCCTAGAAGTAGTGAAAAATGATGATGTGGAGTAGTCATAACTTGTGTTGGTAGTCGTGACTGTGGAAGAAGAATTGAGTAGCACATTGAGCACTCCAGTAATAACCAATAAGACCAGCATTGAGACTAAAACAATTATTTTTTTCTTTTTGCTAAACATAATATATACCTCCTTAATTGCCTGCAAAGATTTCTATCTTCTGTGCACTTATATCCAGCATAGATTCAACCAGTTTTAGTATGTTGAGTTTAACTTTTGTATCTGATGCGCCTTTAGCGACAATGACCACAGAGATAGGTTTTGGCATGATTTTCTGCAGAATAATGGGGTGTTGTTCGCCGTTAGTAGTAATTAGCACAGGGCTCTTGCTCTCCACTTTTGTTCCATCTGTCAGCGTCCTTGTCTCTGTGACGTATGCTATCTCTGTCCTTATGCCATCATCGAAGTATATGGCTACCTTACACCCCGACACCCCATCAATACTAGATATAAGATGTTCTAGAGAGGAAGAAAGGCTTAAAGCATAATCTTCCATTTCGCTTGATGAAGACTGAGATATATTATCACTCGTATTTTGATTGTTATCCTTTCGGGGTTGACTTAAAGTAGATAGGTAGATTAGCAAAACTATGGCTATAAAAAGCGTGGTGAGAATGATGTCAAGATGTTTTATTCTTCTAAGCTTGTCCAACATCTTAGAGAAGATATTTTTTTTATTGTCACTCATAAAAAATTATTTTCTCCTCCTCAATATTCACCGTATTTTTAATGATAGCCACAATGTTTGTATATTTATCTATATTCACAGATTTATCGTTTATAACTAAATGAGATAAATCGACATAAATGCTGTCTATTACCACTTTTCCGCTCTTATATTCTCCATTGATTTTGATTGAAATTGACTTATAGCCATTTTCTTCAAGATTTGTTTTTATTTCATTTTCAATGGAAGATATGACCTCACCACTTCTCTCTTCTATAAAATGATAATCTATGCCAAATGAGCCGATTTTAGATAAATCTAATTTGGATAAATCTATTGATTTTATTGGAGATATGATAATGATAAGAATGAATACACCCATGACTGATTTTATCATTTTGCTCATTTTCCCTTGTGGCAAAACAATATCCACTAAAGAGGCTATGAGCGTGGCCACAGTGACGGATATAATCCAGACAGAAATACTAGACATACTCTCCTCCTACAAAAGATTGGAACAAGAAAGTAGCATGGATATAGATATGATATACATCAAACCTACGGCCAGTAGTGCCACTATAATCATGACAAGTGACTTGGAGATGGAATAGAGAAAATCAGACACAGCCTTATCGCAGATAGGCTCAAGAATAGCAGAGGACAACCGAAGAAGCAATATAACCAGCATTATACTCACAATGGGAGCGAATATCTTAAATATCATTATAACCAGTCCGCTTATACCTATGGCATTTTTGATAAGGACACTGCTGGCAAGTATGATGCTTACCCCGTCTGCAAGATATCCTCCAACCATAGGAACATAACTTTTGATAGCAAATTTGGCAGTTTTGAGCGAGATGGAGTCCATTGTAGATACATTCAATCCATGTATAGTCAAAAATGCCATAAATGTAGTAAACAATATGCCGATGGTGTAGTTATACACACTTGAAAAGAACTTGGAAAACTTGTCCAGTTTTACATTCTTTGAGATATTTCCTATGACTGCAAATACTATGGAAAAAATAAATAGCGGAATGAGTAGATATGAGAAAATTTTGGATATACCAGAGGTGAAAATGGCCAGCATGGGCTGAAAAGTGGTGGCAGTGGCAGTGCTTCCTATGGCGGTGATAAGTGTGAGAAGTATGGGGAAAAGCCCCTCCAGTTGATTTTGCATGGAATTGATAGCACTCGTTGCGGAATTAATGAGAGAAAGCACCATTTTAAGCACAATGACAGATATGGAGCAAAACAAAATAATAAAAATAGTGGTGGATATATTGCTCTTATCTGAGCCAAAATGACCTATTAGACTGAATGCTATACACAGAGTAATAATAATGGCAAAAAAGGGAATAAACTCTAATAAATCACTAAATAACACATTTATAGCAAAGGAAAGAAATCCTGTATAAATGGTGTCATTTTCTCCATTTAGAAACTTTTTGACGATTTCTACAAATGACGTGCTACCTATTGATTCTATCTCGAGATTTCCAAAAGTGGACATCTCATCATCAAGTTTTTTAAGGTCAATATCTTCTAGTTGCTTGTCGATATTCTCTATCAATTCTTCATCTACATTGCCTACAAGGTAAACAGATTGATGAGGGTGTATTGTGTTATTCTTTGATGTAGTAAGTGATGTAGCAAATGGAAATGAGAAAACAAACAAAAGTAATAGAAAAATGCCCCCTATGGCAAAAGTGAGGTAATGGTGCCGAGCAAACTGGTTATAATGGGTATCGCAAGACATACTATCACCACCTTTCCTGCTAAAATAATCTTATCACCTATAGAGGCATTTCCACTATCCACACAGATATTGCTGGCGAACTCTGTGAGAAAGCCCACGCCAAGCACTTTGAGGACTGTGGAAAATAATTCATATCCTATGCCAGCCTTACTAGATAAAATTGAGAAATAACTAAAAATGGTAGAAAGCGAGTCGATGAGCATAAAAAGAATGACCATACTACCAGATATAATAACTACAACAAAATATTCTGGCTTTATCACCTTAATTAGTGTCGACACAATGCAAGTAAGCAACCCCACACCTATTATTCTAAAAATATCCATTACATCACTACTTAAACTTATTTGGCAAGAAATATCTAAAAAATACTACTAAAAGTATCAATAAATAAGAAATAATTGCTTCACTGTGTCAAAGAGCGAACTAATCATATTGACTACAGTAAGAAGGCATAAGATTAAACCTGCCACAGTGACAAAAGTGGCTATCTCATCTTTTCCAATATTCTTGAGAACTTGGCTCACGATGGCTGTAAGAATGCCAATAGAGGCAATTTTGAGAATAATATTGTAGTCCATGCCTACCCCCTATATAAATATAATGAAAATAAATAATGCTAGAATGATGAATAATTTTACATAAAGTGATGAGAATTTACTTTTCTCTATTTTACACTTGTTATATTTCTCACTATTTATAATTTCACCCGCCCTACTCTTCTCCATTTCTTCCTCTTTTGACATTGTTCCAAGAGATAGAAACATATCCACCACTTCTTTTCTCTCCTCAACATTTAGGAAATAAAGGCTATTGCATTTAGTAAGTAATGTTTCATCAATCTCACATGTAATATATCTTTTATATTCCATAAGAAAATGAGAAAATTCCTTTCCATAATTTCTTGAAGTATCTATAATCTCCAATATTTTTTGCTTTGAATACGATACTTTTAGTTTGTATTCCTTAAAATAATCGCAAAGGTCCTTGTAAAATCGCTCTCTAATTGCATAATGTTTGCTAATCTTTATCCCAATGCTTATACAACAAACCAGCACTACGCAGAGCAAAAAAATCTTAAAAGTCATATTTATCAATAACTAATACATCTAAAATTTTCGTCATACACCCCTACTACTTTTCCCGGAGTGGGTGATGCGGTGAGCAGGACATATCTTTTGAAAACTTTATTGTGAATAAGTCTTTCGAATTCTTCTTTTTTCTCCAAATCTTCTAGACTGCTCGCATGAATAGAAGCAAGGAGTCTAATGCCCGATGTGGAAGCCTTAAATAACGCCTCACAATCTTTCTCTGTGCCTACCTCATCTGTGACTATGATGTCAGGACGTAGATTTTTTACACCTACCTCAAACCCATATCCCCTTGGAACTCCGCTGAGTATATCACAGAAATTGCCTACATCGAGGGTGGGGACTCCATTGAAGCAATTGGCTATTTCGAATTTTTCATCAATCAAAAGAACATTATAGCAATAATTTTTGCTGGACAACTGATAGATAATATCCCTTATAAATGTGGTCTTGCCACAGCCGGGAGGAGATACAATGAGAGTGCTTAGGAATTCATCTTGCATAAGATAGCCCATTATACCACTACTACACCCCCTGACTTCCCTCGGAACTCTAATGACTAGACTATTTATATTTTTTAGATTTTTTACCACATTTTTGTCTATAACGCCTTCTCCAGCTATACCTATCCTTATGCCACCTTTTGTGGTGATGTATCCATTTTTAATCTGGTCAGTAAAGGCATATACGGAGTTCTCGCAAGCTCGCTTTGTGATGCTCTCTATCATCTCGCCACTGGCTATAAGGGCTCTATCAGCCTTAGATGACAGGCCATCTTGAGACAAATAATATGACTTGCCGTCTATTGTGACTACTATGCGTCTATTTATCCTTATCCTTATCTCGTTTATCTTATCTATGGGAGTATTGTTTATTGCACCAAATAATGTGCTTGGTAAAATTTTTTCTAACATATTCACATCTCTCTTTGTATGGTTATTCCGTTATTTAGAAATATATATCAATAAGACAAAATGACATAAAAAAAGACAATGCCATGTCGCATTGCCCTAAAAAATCTATTATAGATTACACTCTTTCCATGTATTCGCCAGTTCTTGTGTCTATCCTTATCCTCTCACCATTGTTGACGAAAAGTGGGACTTGAATGACTAGTCCAGTCTCAAGTGTAGCAGGTTTTGTTCCAGCCTTTGATGTATCTCCCTGTA
>CAMYXB010000060.1 GCA_947303145.1 uncultured Clostridia bacterium
TTATTATGTTGACATGGCAATTGCGTGGTTTGTTTCTGTCGCATTTATTAAATGCAAAAAACAAACATTGATATTTTTGCAAAGCAGAAAACTAGAAAGCAATGTTCAAAACAAAAGTATTTCTAAAATTTGCGATAGCCTGAGAGTCTCTCAAAATGATAAAAATTTTATAAAAAACTTAAAATTTTAACGTTTTTTATGTTTTTTTGCATTTTTTTGTTATTTTTTCATATATTTTTTATTTTTTTCGCTAGTCTATACTTTTTATATTCGCCATATATTTAGTATATGTTTGTAGTATTGAAGCGTAAGCATATTATTCTGCTTTGCGTGCTTTTGGTAGTTATTATAGCGGGAGCTGTTGTCATGCCCTTGGCTCTTAGGACAGAGTATGTTTACATTGTGCCTAGGAGTATGTATACTGTGGTGGTGGACGCTGGACATGGAGGTATAGATGGTGGTTGCGTAGGAAGAAATACTGGCGTATTCGAGAGTAATCTAAACTTGAAGTATGCTAGAAGTCTTGCCAGTCATCTTAACCAAATGGGAATATCCGTTGTTATGACTAGGAATAGTGAGGACGGGCTTTACGACAACACTTCTAGCAACCTAAAGAGAAGTGAGATGAAAAAAAGAGAGGAAATCATTTCCTCTTCTGGTGCAAACCTTGTAGTGTCTATTCACATGAATAGTTTTCCACTAAGGAGTGCAAAAGGTGCTCAAGTTTTTTACAAGCAAGGTAATAGTGAGGGGGAGCGCCTCGCTATCTGTATGCAAAGTAGACTCAATGAGGATATTCCATTCGCCAAAAAGACCGCCAAGGTGGGAGATTATTATGTCCTCAACTGCACAGAACTTCCCAGTGCCCTAGTAGAGTGTGGGTTCCTGTCTAATGATGAAGAGGAGAGACTGCTTATCTCTCAAGACTATATGGACAAGATCACTCTCTCCCTAGCCTGCGCCATAGTACACTATCTCAATCTTAATTAGATTAGAGATGTGTCGCACTATCCCGTTCACTATCTATACCATCACTCGTAGTTGCAAGTTCCCTGTATATATTTGAGCATTTGTTGTCTATTATCGATGTCAATTTGTTTATTCTCTTTTATTCGCTTTGTGTGGCGAGGCTGTGTGCTATGTGTTCCCTGAGACTATTGCGCTCTACGCTAGCGGCAAGCATGATGGAGTGGAATATACTGTCCTCTTTGCTAGAGCCATGGGCCTTGACAATGGTCTTTTGACAGCCGAGGAGTATGGCTCCTCCATAATTGTTGTAGTCCATGAAGTCTTTGAGTCCCATGAGGTCCTTTTTCACTAGCAATGCGCCCATTTTAGATTTCAAAGAAGAGGTGAGGCGAGATTTGAGCATCTTCATAAGTGACAGGCAGGCGCCCTCGGTGGATTTGAGTAGGACATTTCCCGCAAAGCCGTCACAGATGACTACATCATAGTCACCGCTTAAGAGGTCTCTGCTCTCCATATTGCCAACAAAGTTGATGCGAGTGTCATTTTTCAATAGTTCATAGGTTTCTTTCCTCAGTCTATCGCCCTTTTCTTCCTCCACGCCGACATTCAAGAGTGCTACTCTGGGGCGGGGGATACCTCTAGATTTCTGCATATAGAGGGAGGCCATCATGGCGAATTGGTGGAGATTGAGGCTGTCGCATTCCACATTGGCACCGCTGTCGCACACTGCCACCACAGAGCCCGACATGGTGGGGAGTATAGGGCAAAGTGCGGGGCGCTTGATGCCTCTTATTCTGCCAAGTTTTAGCACAGCACCAGCAAGGACTGCACCTGTGGAGCCAGTGGTGACGAGAGCGGACACATCTTCCCGCTCCCTCAACATTTTAAGCGCCTGATAGAGCGAGGAGTCGGTCTTTTGTTTAATAGCCTCGGTGGGCTTGTCATTGCAAGATATCTCATCTGGTGCATGGTATACAGACACTCTACTGGTGTCATACGTGCCAGCGAGTTTGTCCAACTGTTCATATATCTTCTCGCTATCGCCCACTAGGACTACCTCTATGTCATCGCTGTTATTTATCGCCTTAATAGCGCCAGCCACATTGGCACTGGGGCTGTTGTCTCCGCCTAGAGTGTCTACCAGTATTTTAATCATAAATTCCTCCGAATAATTTACACTTTAATATTTTAATATATAGTTATTTTATGTCTTTTTGAGTGGGTTGTCAATATTTTCTAAAACATTTGACAATATTGCGTAAATGATTGTAAAATGTTTGTAGGAGAAAAGATATGAAAGTTTTGTTATTAAGTGACGTCAAAGGTAGTGGCAAGAAGGGAGACATAGTGGATGTGAGTGACGGCTATGCCAAGAATTTCTTGCTTAAAAAAAATCTCGCCAAGGTGGCAGACAATGCGGTATTGAGTGAGAAAGCCAGCCAAGTGGCGTCTGATGAAAGGAATAAGAAACTCGCTCTAGATAAGGCACAGAGAGTGGCTAGTGAGATAAAGGGCAAGACATTCAGCGTGCTGGCCAAGACGGGCGAGAGTGGCAAGTTGTTCGGTGCCATAACTAGCAAAGAAATTTCTGATGCTTTAGCAAAAGCGGGATATGACATAGACAAGAGGAGTATAGCCCTCGCCTCACCCATTAAAAACCTCGGCAAACATGACATCACCGCCAAGTTGTTCGGTGGAGTGGTGGCGAAGTTTAGCGTAATGGTGGAGCCAGAAGTCTAATCTTCAAGTATATTCTGTATTTTTCCGTCAGCATTTATGTCAAAGTGATACACTTTGGCATATTTTTTGCCATTTTCTCTGTGTGTCACCGCCACACCGCCCTCGCTATCCCAATATGCCGAGAAGATACTCTCAAAATTCCCAAAAAACGCCCTAATATGCTCGCTATCTAGCCTTTCACTCAATGTGGGCGAAAGATAAGTCTTGGCTAATAGATAGTCCTCACAATGCACTGCGTCAAGGAAAACATATGGCACCAGTGCATTGTCTACGTGTGGAAAATCTTTGCCATCTATGTAGACAATGTCTCTAGTTTTGCTAAAATCTTGCGAAATATCATACTTCTCCACAAGTCCATGGTGGAGACTATCGTGCATGGGGGACAAGATGGTGATGGTGTTCTTGTCTTTCTCAACAAGCATCACTTCCTTTATAAATTCCACGAGATATTTTCCGTCTTTCATGGTGACGAGAGTGACGACATATCCTCCTTCGCACTCGCAGTAAATCATAAGAGATTGAGAGGAAGAAATGGTGTCTACAGAGTAGATAATCCTGTCGAAACACAGGTCGACAAACTCCCTCTCGCACTGCAGTCTCAGCCTCATAAGAGAAGGCGTGCTGTAGTGCAGAGTGTGCGACCTTGATGCAAAATTCATAGTCGACTTTTTGTCAAAAAGGCTCCCGTTATTGGGCAAAATCAAGGGCAAAAGCGTAATAAACGCACCATTTTTTATCTCTACAATGTCTATGTAGTCACACGTGGTGGATAGGTCATGTAGATTGAGCGAGAAGGCATAGGATATCATGCCACGAGAGAGTGGGTAGACTAGTGCGGTGAGAGGCTCGTCAGCGGTTATGTCAAAGCACTTCACCCTGCCACAAGAGAGCGTCCATTCCTGCCCATGCATGACAATGAGGCAGTCGAAAGTGGGCTTGATATAAATGTCCATGATACATTTTACGACAGAGTGTCTGCTTTCATGAATAATATTTGTAAGTCTTGTCAATATTTTATGTCAAAAGGAGGGAATATGTCGCATAAAGACGAGATAAAAGAGAAGATAATATCCATCACCACCGCACAAAAAAGAAAGGACGTGATGAGCAAAGAGGACATCAACGCCCTATTCCTAGGACTAGCGAAAATAGTGAAAAAATCTGCCATGGCAGAGGTGAATGCCGAACTAAAAAGGCAATATCTCGACGCCCAGCACAACTTCACCACCACCCTCAAGGACCTATCTCATGCCGAAGCGCAAATAAACACCCTACTCATAGAGAACGCCAGACTAGAGAGTCTAATAGACACCCTGCGAGGCCAAATCTGCATGCTCCTGACACAAATGAATTAAGATGAACAAAAAACTCTACTTCATATACAGTAGAGTTTTTTGTTTCAATATATTTATAATATATTTATTGTAGTGGTTAATCATTCAAGTCATATTTTATTGCTTATTATTTACGCACACGATAAAAAGTCATATATCCCAGATTAAATGTCCCAAACACCCTCCCCTTGTATTGGTTGTTTAGCCACACGATATAAAGTCATATTTCCCGGATTAAATGTACTAACTTCGTATCCTTCCGGTATAAGTGCATATGGAGAAGGGTCAAACGTAAACACCCCATTATATATTGTAAGATTACTTGGCGTTGTCGACAAATTACCCGTAACAGTAGAGTTATCCCCTCTTATTTCCGCACCTCCCGTACCACTTATACTAAGGTTCCCTTGAATCCAACCGTTATCAATAGTCGCAGTCCCACCCGTTATGGTCACATTACCGGTAATATTAGCACCGTCCCGAATAGTCGCAGTACCACCAGTTATTGTCACGTCACGGGTAATAGCAGTGCTCTGAATAGTCGCAGTCCCACTCGTTATTGTCACATTACCGGTAATAGCAGTGTCACTAATAGTCGCAGTCCCACCAGTTATTGCCACATCACCGGTAATAGCAGCGTGCAGAATAGTCACAGTCCCGCTATTGACCGCCACATTTCCTGTGATATTATAATACCCTGCATCAATAGTCACCTCAGCATTGTTTGTGACAACGATGTTAGAGGCCATGTCTTCTGTCAAGGTTATTGACGTGTTAGTAGAATAGGTGATAGTGGGCAGTGGCTCTGCCTCTTCCACCTCGTTACTGCTCTCTATAGTCCAAGTGAAATCGGGGTTGAATGAGACGGGCAGGGTGAGGTCGTTCACTTCGAGCAAGATGTAGAAGTATTTTATCCCAGTTCCTGTGGCAAGAGTGTCGTCTCCACCTGCCACTATGAACACGTCTGTGAATACGGTGTCACTACTACTGGATAATGTGGTGTATTGCTCTCCCAGTCCAGCAGATGAATTGGTGTAAAGTGACGAGCTTGTGCCATATTTTACGGCTTTTAGATTGCTATTAGAGATACTATCTAGTGTGAGAGATACTTCTATGCCGTAGGCACCATCTGTGGCTGTGTTGGTGAACTTGTATGTAAACAGCACATATTCCTTTTGACTGGTAAGAATGGCTTTGTTTTCAGATGCGACATTGTTTATCTCAAGAGTCTTCTCAGTGCTACCCTCTGTGGCAGAGAATGTGACCTTGGTCCCATTGGTGCTATTTTTAAGCGCTGTCCTCTGTGTGTCTCCCTTCACCTGATACCACCCCTCTACAGAGCAGTTGACATGATGTCCACTGAATGTGACAGATAGCGAAGTCGATGCACTCTGTTGCTGAGCGGAGTATACGAACATCACTCCTGATACTATCATGATTGCAATCGAGCAAATCATTAAGATTGCATTAGTTAAATTTTTTCTTCTCATGTATATATTTTACCTCATTTGCCAAGATTTTATTATAGTCTATTCTACCCCCCCCCCCCCCCTGTCAAGTAAATTTATACACTTTTTGCAAATTTTTCGCTTTTTTCAAAAATTTGTGCAGAGTGCACAAGGTATTATTGCTAGATTTTGGAGAATAATAATGATATGAGGGTTGGGGTGGTTGTTTTCTTTGTCGTGCTGGGAGGACTTTTTCT
>CAMYXB010000061.1 GCA_947303145.1 uncultured Clostridia bacterium
GGTAAAACCTCTTTTGAACCACGGGACAATCCCGTGGTTTTCTATGACAAAAAAGCATGACATATAGTCATGCTTAAATTTTATAATTATCTTATAGTCCGTGCTTTTTCTGGAATTTTTCCACTTTTCCGCTGGCGTCCACAATCTTCTGCTTGCCAGTGAAGAATGGGTGACACTTACTGCATATATCAATCTTTATGACTTCGCCAGACTTGGTGCTCATTGTCTTGAACTTCTCACCGCAGGCACAGACCACTTCTACCTCATGATAATCAGGCTGGATATCTTGCTTCATTTATATTGCCTCCTTGTTTTGTTTTACACAATTCTCGTCTAGTATAAATCATTTTTAGATTATAGTCAATGATTTTTTTGTCCAAGTTTTGATTTTCTATTATTTTTTATTTTTATTTGACATTTTTTCTATAAGAATATAACATATTATGGTAGACAGCAGTGGAGCAAGTATGAAGAAAAGAAAAAATAAAGAAGAGGCGCTCACCACACCTGAAGTGGAGCAGTATGACGGATATTATTCACAAGATGCTTACAACAATGCCTACTATGGCGGACAGTATGTCGAACCTTTGGACGCATCTAGTGTGAATATACAGAACGTGGATCCCAATGTCATCGTCATCACCCCCGGCAGAGATGGCGTGCCATACAATATTACTGATAAGGGCATCGAAAATCTCACCCGTATAGAGAGATTGAGGCGTAATGGAGTCATCAGTGACGCCAATTACAACATCTTGTGGCAGAAGATTATATCAAATTTTGTCCGGTAGTTTTTGCTGGACTTTTTTTTATTATAATATCTCTTGACGGATTTCCGAATTTTTTATATAATCTCATCTATAGTCAGTTAAAAGGAGAGAAAATATATGGAATACGAAGGCGAGGAACTCAATTATCGCTACGACACACAACTACTCATTGACGGACATGATTTAGATGAGGATAAGATAAAAGATTATATCAACAACGAGTTGGTAGGTGATTGTCTATTGGTTGTGGGAGATAGCGAACTTATAAAAATCCACTTCCACACCAATGAGCCATGGAAGTTGCTGGAATATTGTGCTGGAATAGGGCAAATATATGACATCGTGGTCGAGGATATGTTCCGCCAAGCAGAAGGCTTGCAGGGATAAGCCAATACTTAACTAAAAAATCCAAGTAAATCACTTGGACTTTTTTATTTAGTTAGACTTATTCGATTTTGTTATTGGTATATTTTAGTGTATCAGTTATCATACACGCCAAGAAGCTTGGCGGTGTCTAGCACTTTCCCTTGCATGCTTTCCTCCAGCATTTGCTTGTCAAATCCGCCCCTAAGGTCTAGTGGCTCACTTAGTGCATAGCAGGTGATGACATACGTATGTGGGCTGTCTGGAGGGCAGGGCCCACCATAACTATTGTCTCTCCAACTATTTATACCCTGTATATAATTGGCTGCGTTGCTGGAGGAGTCTTCCTCGACATCTGGGCTAAATAGATTGGCGACAAGCCAGTGTATCCACACCTTCCCACACACTTTGACAGAGTCAGGGTCCTCCATGACTATGGCATAGCATCTAGTGCCCATGGGGGAATCATATATGTGCAGTGGTAGAGATAGCGTGGGCATGCCGAATCTAAAGTCTCTGCCCCTTTTGCCATATTTGTCCAGAATTTTTCCATTGATTATCCCTTCGCTCTCTATTCTCATGATTTCTCCTCCGATATACATATTGTATAACAATGTGACAAGATATTTCAAGTGTTTTTTACCCGCTTGACAATACTTGATATATATTGTATACTCTCATATCATACTAAAATGGTAGGAATTAAATGAAGAATATTTTGACTATAGACAATCTGCACGCCTCAGTGCATGATAAGGAGATAATAAAGGGGCTAAATCTCACTATAAATAGTGGTGAGGTGCATGTTATCATGGGGCCCAACGGAGCGGGGAAGAGCACTCTCTCCTCTTGCATTTTGTCCAATAAGCAGTATGTCAAGACTGCTGGTCGCATTACTTTTTGTGGAGAGGACATCACTCATGCCACTACAGATGTCATCGCAAGGAAAGGCGTCTTTCTCTCTCATCAACTCCCTGAGGAGATTGAGGGGATAAGCGTATTCAATTTTTTGAAAACTGCGAAAAGCAAGATAGACGGCAAGAATGTATATTCTACAGATTTTAGGAAGGAACTCATGCCCATCATGTCCTCTCTTGATATGAGTGAGAGCGTGCTAGACAGAGACCTCAATGTGTCATTTTCTGGTGGAGAGAAGAAGAAGTGCGAGATATTGCAGTTAATGGCCCTTCGCCCTACACTTGCCATACTAGATGAGGCAGACTCTGGGCTTGATACAGATGCTGTGAAGGCGGTGTCCAAGGGGATAGAGATGTTTAGGGGAGAGGACAATGCTCTGCTCATCATCACTCATTCTATGAAACTCCTGCAGCACATTCCTGCGACACATGTCCATGTATTTATTGATGGCAAGATAGTGAAAAGCGGTGACTCACGCCTCGCTGAGCAGATAGATATGCGAGGTTATGAGGGATATAAAGGAGAGAACGGTTGATTACTAAAGATAACTCCCCAGACTATGAATATGTGTCTCAAAAGGGATTGACTAGGGAGATAGTGGAGGATATATCTCGCCGAAAGGGTGAGGAAAAGTGGGTGCTGGATATTAGACTTAAGGCACTTGAGATGTATTATGCTCTTTCAATGCCCACTTGGGGCCCGAGCCTTGAGGAATTGAACATTGATGACATAGCCACTTATGTAAAGCCCGCCAGTAGTATGAAAGATAACTGGGACGAAGTGCCGGAGAATATCAAGGACACCTTTGTCAAACTGGGCATTCCTAAAGCAGAGAGAGACTATCTCGCAGGTGTGGGAGCGCAATATGATAGTGAGGTGGTGTATCACAATATCAAGGAAGAACTCCTCTCTCAAGGCGTGATATATACAGATTTTGACAGCGCATTAGTGGAATATCCTGATTTAGTTAAACAATATTTCACCAAATGTGTTCCTCTTACTGAGCATAAATTTATAGCCCTCCACTATGCAGTATTTAGTGGTGGGAGTTTCGTCTATGTGCCACGTGGTGTGCACGTCACCATGCCATTGCAGTCATATTTTAGACTTAATAGCCCCGAGAGTGGTCAATTCGAGCATACACTCATCATCGTGGACGAGGGCGCCAGCCTGCATTTTATAGAGGGTTGTAGTGCGCCGAAGTATAACAAATTCAATCTCCACGCTGGTTGTGTGGAATTATTTGTGAAAAAGGGTGGAACACTTAGATATTCCACTGTGGAGAATTGGTCTAAAAATATGTTCAATCTCAACACAAAGAAGGCCATTGTTGAAGAAGATGCCGTCATGGAATGGGTGTCAGGTAGTTTTGGCTCGCATATATCCATGCTCTATCCCATGAGCATACTTGTAGGTGATAGGGCTCGCACAGAATATACTGGCATATCCTTTGCAGGAGAGGGGCAGAATCTTGACACTGGGTTTAAGGTGATTCATGTGGGGAAGGATACAAATAGTGTGGTGCATTCTAGGAGTTTGTCAAAAGGTGGCGGAAAGACCACTTATAGAGGACTGGTGCGTATTATGCCGTCAGCCACGCATAGCAGCAGCTTTGTTGATTGCGACAATCTCATGCTAGATGATATATCCAAAAGTGACACCATTCCCGTCAGTGATATAAGGAGCAGTGATGCCACATTCTCTCATGAGGCGAAAGTGGGCAAGATAAGTGACAAGGCTATATTCTATCTCATGAGTAGAGGACTTATGGAGAGTGATGCCAAGGCTATGATAGTGAGAGGATTTGCTAGCCCCATATCTAAGGAACTTCCTCTTGAATATGCAGTGGAGATGAATAGACTTATCAATCTGGAATTGGAGGGCGAGATACAATGAGAATAAATATGACTCCCATTCCCACTTGTCAAAATTATTTGATAAATGATTTTGACATAAAAGAGAATCTTATCCCCGAGTTTATTAAAACATGCGACTTGTGTGATAATACTCAAATAAATATTGACGAAAAATGCTCTAAATTACTGCAGATTAAGGAAAATTATACAAAGATTGTCGACCTGTTGGACGGAGATAATAAAAGACTCGACTTTTCATTCGACAATAGTTGCGACCAGTTGGTCGAAAATATTAAATTTAATGTCGCAGACTTCTCTCATTGTAGCGTGACAATATCCTATTTTGCCAAGAGCCAGTTCTTCCACAATGGGCTATTAGATTTTAGCGTGGGGAAAGAGTGTCACATGTCTGTCGTCATTTTAAGCGATGTGTCAGCTGTTGACAGCCTCGACCTTTTGTCTATAAAGATCAATCTAGGTGAGGGGAGCACTCTCTCTTTGTCTGTAGTAGACTTGTCGAAAGGGTCGACTATGTCAAAGAGGCTGGAGATTGACACCCCACATGATGACAGCATTGTCAATATAAGGACGATATGCCTTGCCGAAAGTGCTAGTGTGGACTACAACTATATCACACGTGTCTTGGGTGAGAGAAATGTAGTTGATATGAAGAGTGTTGGAGCGTTGTCTCACACTGACAAACACTTCAAGGGTTGTATTGATTTCAAGCGAGGGAGCAGAAAAAGTGTGGGAAAAGAGAAAGAGGTGTGCCTTATCCTCGATGATGAGAGCAAGTCACTTTCCCTGCCTACCATACTTTGCGAAGAGGAGGACGTGGATATATCTCATGCTACTGCCACTGCCAAACTTAGCGATAAGGCGATGTTTTATATGAATAGTAGAGGAATAGATGAAAAGGAGGCTGGTAAAATATATCTAATCTCGCTCCTTTCCTCCCTTATGATAGACCTAGATGACAAGGTGAAAGAAAAAATACTAGACAAAGCAGGTAGAATGATGTATGAAAACTAGCGAAGATATTAAAAAAGATTTTCCCATATTCGATACAGAGATGGAGTTTGCTTATCTCGATAATGGCGCCACTACGCACAAGCCGAGAATGGTGATTGACGCCATATCTCAATATTATCGCACAGACAATGCCAACCCACATAGGGGTGTGTATAGACTCAGCATGATGGCATCATACATTTTGAGTAGAGCGAGGCGCACTGTGGCTAGTTTTATAGGTTGCGAAGAAGAGGAGAGCATCGTTTTCACCAAGAATTCCACCGAGAGCCTCAACCTCCTCGCATATTCCTATGGATTGAATAATGTGAAAGAGGGGGATAATATAGTCGTATCCATTCTTGAGCATCACTCCAACCTCGTCCCATGGCAAATGGTGGCGAAGAAGTGCGGGGCTTCTCTTAGATATATGTATCTAGATGACACACTCTCCATTCCAGACAAAGAACTAGACAAAATAGACGAAAGAACTCGTGTGGTGTGTATTACATCTGGCTCCAATGTGCTGGGCACTTTGACAGATGTCAAGAAAATAACTAAAAAGGCACACAGTGTGGGGGCTGTAGTGGTGTGTGACATCACGCAGTCTGTGGCTCATTTTCCATTTGACGTGAAAGCCACAGATGTAGACTTTGCCGTCTTTAGTGGACATAAAATATATGGCCCTATGGGTGCCGGTGTGCTGTATGGGAAGAAGAATTTATTAGACACTATGCCACCATTT
>CAMYXB010000062.1 GCA_947303145.1 uncultured Clostridia bacterium
CTCCTTACATTTTGGACAAGCAATTAACCAAGATGTGAGATGAGCATGGCTTTTTGCTCATATTTTCTTTCTGCCGCTCGGCATCAGGGTGGTGCTTCTCGCCGCTGAGCTACAAGCCATTATTATATTTTTTGCTTGATTTTTACTTTTAAGGTGGGGGAACCCCCACTTATATCTTTTCTTGCGAAAAGATGGCGTTCGCTCCTTACATTTTGGACAAGCAATTAACCAAGATGTGAGATGAGCATGGCTTTTTACTCATATTTTCCCTCTGTCGCTCGGCATCAGGATGGTGCTTAGAGGGTTGAGCTACAAGCCATTATTATGTCTTATTTCCCACATACATTACTTAGTAGAAAGATGTGTTTATAGCGGTGGGTTGCAATCTTTAGACAAAACAGATTACAAATTTTGCTACTTATTCAATGATTATTTATTTGATATTTGGCACAATAGAGCCATGGATAATAAATAATGCATTGTGGTGGAGATAGTCGGACTCGAACCGACGACCTTCTGCGTGCAAGGCAGACGCTCTAGCCAACTGAGCTATACCCCCAAAGTAATCTAGCCTCGAAAAAATTACGCTCCTATATATTAGCAAAGTCTACGATATTTGTCAACGATAAATTTCAAAATCTTTTTATTTTTTTTCTAAAAATTTTTTTACAAAAATTTCACTTGATTTTTATTATTAGGTGGTGTATACTAAAGACAACTTGTGAACGCACGGCCCGTTTTGAGACATTATTTGTTGCGTGAATTATGTATAATATATCGTTTTTTTTGATTGCATTTGAGGGATAGATGATATTCAAGAATACTTTTAGACTGATTGTTTCCAATTTTTCTAGTGTTTGGAAACTACTGCTATACTATGTTATATGTATTGCACTGACGGTGCTGGTTTGTGGCTGGTTTTTGGTGCCATTGATTAGAGAACTCAGTGCGGCTGGCGTTTTTGCAAGTATTGTGGACTTTTTTAGTCAAATTTTTTCTCGACCAGTAGTCGAATCTGCTGAAGTTTTGAGTGAAATCTGGAGCAATATCATGGAGATACTGCAGGCCAACGTTTCTCTCAAATTCAACTCCATATTTATCATGGCATGGATGTTGTTTGTGCTTCCGTTGACTATCAAGATGGGCGAACTTGCATGCGGAGAAGTGCTGTATGGCTACATGACCAGTGCAGTCAAATATGGATTCACAGGTAGATACATCAAGAATTTTAGCAAAAGTTTCGTTTTTGCATTGGTCAGTTTCTTCGTTGGACTTATATTCAATATATTAATGCTGACTTGCTTCTATTTTGCAGTGCATTTCTTTATAATAGGTGGATTGAACATCGCACTTGCGGTGCTTTGCCTAGCACTATTGTGTGTGCTTTGCGCACTTAAAATCGCCACGTTTAGTGCATGGATGCCATCTATTGCAGTGTTGGATTTGGACGCATTTAGGGCACTTAGGATGAATTTTAAGACAATTAAACGCAACTTTCTTAGCATTTTTTCCAACATGCTTTTATTCATCATCTTTGCCATTGTTTTCAATCTTGTCTTTGCAGTGTTCACTGCCACTATATCCCTTTTTATCACTCTTCCACTCACTGCATTCGCATTTATTGTGGCGAGAATGGTGGCGTTCTTCTTCTCTCATGGCATGAAATTCTATGTATATCCCGACATGGTCATTTCACCCAAAACCTTTGAAGAGCAAGATTGCATATCCCAGATGAAACACCTGATATAAGGCGAAAACATCTATCATACACTAGGACAAATGAGGAATAGTTTATTTCTCACATTTCATATTGTAATTAAAGGACTTATTTTAACATGGAAAAACAAAAATTAAAAGTGACATTTATCGGCGGAATAGGCGAGATTGGCAAGAACATGACCGCATTTGAATACGGCGATGACATGATTATAGTAGATGCAGGGCAGTCTTTCCCAGACGAAGATATGCCCGGCATTGACCAAGTGGTGCAAGACTTGACATATCTCAAACAAACCAAGTCCAAACTCAGAGGGCTATTCATCACTCATGGACACGAGGACCACATCGGTGGTATCCCATATTTTCTCGAAAATTTCAAGAAGGTGAATATCTATGGCTCCAAGATTTCCCTTGGACTTATCGAGAACAAACTCAAGGAGAGTAAGAAAAAGAATGCCACACTAAAAGCCGTCAAAGCAGGCGCTGTGGTCGTGGCAGGACAGTTCAAGATAGAGTTCGTGAGTGTCACGCACTCCATTCCGGGTGCGCTGGCAATGGTTATCACTTGTCCAGCAGGTGTAGTGGTGCATACTGGCGATTTCAAGATAGATTTCATCCCCCATTGGCGGTGATGTGTGTGACCTCAAGCGTCTTGCTGAGGTGGGCAAAAAGGGCGTCACTCTCCTTCTTTGCGACAGCACCAATGTCGAAAGAGAGGGCTTCTCTATGTCCGAATCTGTAGTAGGCAAGACACTCGATGAACTCGTTGGAAAGTATAAGAAAGAGAGAATTATTATAGCCAGTTTTGCATCTAATATCCACAGACTGCAGAAAATCATAGATTGTGCCAAAAAGTATGGCAGGAAGATAGCCTTTACAGGAAGAAGTATGGAGAATGTCAGCGAAATGGCCATCAAACTGGGAGAACTCAAGTGTGACAAAGGGCTAATCGTGGATATTGATAGGGTGGATATGCTGGAGGATAACAAACTTATCATCATATCCACAGGCTCTCAAGGAGAGAGTATGAGCGCTCTCACTAGGATAGCGCAAGACAATTTCCCTAAGATACACCTTTGTGACAATGACGTGGTCATTCTTTCATCTTCGCCCATTCCTGGCAATGAGAAAGCAGTGAACAATCTCATCAATGCGCTTTATCGCAAAGGTTGCCAAGTGGTGTCCAATGAACTGGCAGATGTGCACGCTTCAGGGCATGCGTATAAAGAAGAGCTCAAGATTCTCCATTCTCTCGTGAGACCTAAGTTTTTTATCCCAGTGCATGGTGAGTATAGACACCTCAAAAACCATCAACTACTAGCCAAAAGCCTTGGCATGAAGGATAGAAATATCATTATCCCTGAACTTGGCATGCAAGTGGAGATAGATAGCGATTCCATGCGCTTTGCGACTATGGTGCCTAGTGGAGAAGTGCTTATTGACGGCACTGGCATAGGCGAGAAGGACAGCAATGTCATAAGAGACAGGCTTCTTCTATCTCAAGACGGAGTGTGTGCCGTTCTTCTCAGCATTTCACGCAAGTCCGGTAGATTGACTGCTCCCATAGAGATAGCCTCAAGAGGATTCGTCTATCATGACGAGGTGAGCGAGGTCATTCGTGATGCCAAGGTGTTTATTAAGGAAAAACTATCCGAACTTGACCTGAAAGAAATGGAACTTGCGGAGATTAGGTCGACAGTTAGAAAACTTGCCACCGGTTTCTTCTTCAAAAATACCAAGAGAAAGCCCATCGTTCTCACATTAATCAGTCAAAATTCTTAATTTTTTTCAAAAAAGTGCTATATTTGCTTGACAGAATATGATGAAAAAATGTTATAATAACAATGTGATATTGACGAGGAGTGTGTGTCCTTTAATATTCCTCGCATTTTGCATATATTTTTTACTTGTAGGCAAAATATTTCTAAAGGGGTTTTCTTGCAATGAAGAAGAAAAAAACAGGACTCTCCATATTAATGGTAGTGGTCTCGCTTGTCTTGATATGTGCTTCTGTCGCCATGGTCTATAGTGCCAGTTCTCACACAGTCAAAGGCACGCTTAATGTCTCATATCAGGCCATCAATGTGGGCGCCACAGTTAGTGCTCAATATCAAAAAGCAGGAGGCTCCGCCACGAGTATGACCACCACAGGTTCTCAAGGTGGTCCTGCATCCATCACATTTGCGATATCAGAGTCCGAGCCTATCAATCGTTCATTGTCTTGGAGTGATCCTATTTCTCTCGATGATGACCACCCTTATGTGCTCTTTACATATTCATTCCACAATGACGCCACCAGTGGAGCCGACCCATTCTATGTGTCATTTGACCAATCGAATACTAGCATTATGTCAGGCTCTTCATTCAGTGTTTATTACTATAATGGAGATTCCACTTTTAATGCAAATACACTTGCTAGCAAATATACTACCATTACTACAGCGAACAAGACCTCTCCTACTAGTATTGGCACAAGTGGGAAAGTGCAAGTCTCAGCCACCGGCACAGCATACATATATGTGCTTGTTGTAGCCTCTGTCGTGTCAGAAAATGCTAATCTTAATGGAAATAGTTCTAGCAGTGTGTCATTTATAATCAACCATTACTCCACATAAGTTGATAAAGTAAAAAACAATAGGTCCTCTTCACGTTCCTATTGTTTTTTTTATATGTTATTACATTTATATCTATATATAAATTATTTATATCCTTGGTCTAAATTTTTCGAATATAATGTTATCGCAGTGTGGCACCACATCCATATATTCACTTTGACTTCTTACTGCCCACACGAGAAGTGGTAGATTCTTGTATTTGTTGACGAATCTATTGGGCACTTCGTCCCATTTGTACGCTATGAAGTCAGGACAAGAAACTCTCTTGTTTAGTTTCATTTTTTTGAGGATTTGTTTCCTAAAAAATGACATCTTGATGTCCTTGAAATAGCACGATAGTTGTCCTCGCCATATGTGAGGAGCGTTCTGCTTAAACCATTTCAGCACAAAGGGGTTGAAACTCATCACAGCATATTCGCCCTTATATTCTTTCAGCACATCGTATACATTTTTTTCGAATGTAGGACTAGCACCATTGTCCTTGATTTCCACAATTATCTCCGTCCTACCAGCCACTGTGTCTAGTGCCTCACTGAGAGTTGGGATAGTGTATTCTGTGTCGCCTAGATGATATGTCTTTAGTTCTTCATTATTCTTTATTTGACTGATATATCCGTCACGTCCAGTCATTCTAAACATCGTCTCATCGTGGAACACCACTGGAGTGCCATCAAGGAGAGGGCGAACATCTAGTTCTATGACATACGAGTTTTCCACCGCCTTCTCGAATGCTGGCAGGCTGTTTTCAGGTGTATTTTTATCATGCAATCCTCTGTGTGCCACATATTTATTTACTAACCACGAGTCGAATATATCTTTTTCCATGCATTTTGCTTCCTTATTTATGTTTCTATTATTTTATCATTAATTTTCCCATTTTTCAAGATTTTTTTGCAAAACCGCATATATTATTTGTAAAATTTTATCCATTAATTATCTTTCACACAGAGTATATAGTCAGTTGTCACATTGTAGAGCTTTGCCAGTTTCACCAGCATAGTTATATTTATCTCCAGTTTTCCCAGTTCATATTTGCTATAGTTTGACCTATCTATTTCTAGATAGTCTGCTACATATTTTTGAGTGAAATTAAATTCCTTTCTCAGTTCCCTCAATTTTTCACCACAATTTAGGACAAAATTTTCTTTCATACATTTGACATTATGCCACAAAAGTAGTAAGATATGTTCAAAAGGGTAAAAATTACCCACAAATGAGGAGGAAAA
>CAMYXB010000063.1 GCA_947303145.1 uncultured Clostridia bacterium
CCATGCTCCAGAGTTTATGTCAGTCACGGCATTGTTGGAAATGTTAGTAGGCACAGAGGCTCCACTACTTGCAACTTGATAATATACATATTCACTACATGATGGACAACTTATCGTCACTGAATAGCCCAATATCTCTTCCCACTTGGCTCTCACATAAAGATGGTCAGTGAATGGCATATCGGAGGATAGGGAATAATCGCTATAGCTCGTCCCGTCCACGCTATATTCCCAGCCGGCGAATGTATAGCCACTTTTAGTAGGATCTGCGGGAAAGATAGATGTGCCAGAGAGGGTGCTTATCTTGATAGTGGTAGTGTATGTATCACTGCTATTTATTGCAAAAGTTCCTCCATTGGCAAGAAATGTCACTTGAACATTCTCCGGCGCATCGTAGGTCCATGTCTGCTCGAAGCGAACAGTAGCCACCTTAGCTGAATGTGTCATGGCTACACTGCTCATAATCGCCGTAATAATAACCAGTGTCCACAATAGTGACATCAATAATCCTTTTTTAGTCTTTTGCATTTTTTTCTCCTTTTGTGTTTTATTTTTAATTGGTTGAGATTGCTACGTCATGCTCGGCAACAGGGTGACATAATATACTATTATCATTCTATGGCAGGGTGATAAGCTTAATTATACGTTCCATATAGCGAACTATATGACAATATATTAGCAAATAAAATTTTATTTGTAAAGCGTTCTAAGTGGCGAATTATAAAAATTTTTTATTTTCATATAATTTTCTTGTTTATAATATAGTTGTATGTAGGCAATATGGCTTTTTTATATTGTGTTGTGAGCCATTGTCGTTCGTTGCCTTTTATTATGGAGAAGATATGACATTAGTGCAAGCGATAGCTGTTAGGTTGAAGCAATTGCTAGATGAGAGAGGCTTTAGCCAGTATGAATTGTTCAAGAGAGGTGGCGTGCCTCGCTCCACTATCTGCGACACGATGAATTGCAAGAAGAGTCGTGTTTCCACGGCCACTATATATCAGATATGTTCCACACTGGGTATATCCATGTCTCAGTTTTTCGATGACAAGGTGTTCGATGAGGTAGAAGATTAAAAAAAGACAAGAATTAGTTTCTTGTCTTTTAATATATGTATACATTGTTATTCGCTTATAGAATTAACTGGGAGAATGGGATAACGATTGTTGAATTTCGCTGCTAGGAATTTATGAAATACATCTTTAGCCTCATTCTTTTTGAAAGCAGTGGGCTTCCCTCTAGCCTCAAGAGTGTGATTGATGCCATAGTAGACTCTATTCTGCTCGTCCCTGAATATTTGACCTTCTGTATCTTTTGTAGGGATATATTCTTGTGCATGCGCTATGACATAGTGCTCCTCGTAAATCATTCGCTTTTCAAGATTGTAATATTCTACATCAAGAACGAATGAGTCGAATGGATTGCCCAATTTATTTTCACACTGGACTATTCTCTCACTATTGGAGTAAAGGGCTATGACATCGTAGCCATGCTTCTGCACATCGTCCATAATGCTGGAAAGCACCGCTCTCTTATTGAGAGGAGATTGCATGACCTCAGGGCTGACTTCCTCCACATACAAGTCACCAGTGTTCTTGGTGATAGTGCATAGTGCACGATATGTCAAACAATGGTCTTTGTTGAAAGGCAGTTTGGTGAGGTCTCCTAGATTGACACTGTTGATATATTCCTCAACGGCCTCTTCAGGAATGTTATGTTTATTGTCGAATATGTTGATATAATTGCTCTTTTTGTCATATCCTCTAACAATCATAGCATATCTATCTAGACCTTTATTCTCTCTAAATCTTATGACGAAGCCCATGCCGTAGTCATCAGCGAATAAGTATTCTGGGTAATAAGATAGCACACCTTCCCTTTGATACATATCACGTGCGGCATCTATGGCCTTGTCACTGGGAATGGAGGGTGAGGGCATGAGCAGAGGGAACATCTTCCCACTTTTATTTATGGGAGACACAACTTCGCCTATCTCTTGCTCGAGGTTGATATTATGCTTTTTGAGAAGTAGCATGAGTTCCTTATTGTTAATAGAGCCAATAAGGTCGTCTATTTTGCTAAATCTACAATTAAACTTGGAGAATTGTTTCTTCGTCATAATTTTACCCCTTTACAACCAGTATATTAGACTTCACGTATATTTTAACATAATTTAGAAAAATATCAAGACCCTTTTTTATATTTTTTTTATACTTAATATTCTACTCAAAAAAAATATCTTAATAAATATGCAAAAATCGTTTTTCAAATTTGCAAAAATGTAGTAAACTTTATAAGTTAGTTATATTAAGGAGAATATATTTTTATGGGATTATTTAGCAAGATTTTTGGCAGTGACAACTCCCGCAATGTCAAGAAACTAGAGAAGATAGCCTCCAAGGTAGAGGAATTGGAGGAGAATTATAAGGCTCTAACTGACCTAGAACTCATGAAGAAGACTGGCGAATTCAAGGAGAGACTCAAGAATGGCGAGACTCTGGACGACATTTTGCCAGAGGCTTATGCCACAGTGAGAGAGGCCAGCAGTAGAGTGCTGGGCATGAGGCACTTCCATGTGCAGATAATAGGAGGCATCGCACTTCATCAAGGGCGTATCGCAGAGATGAGGACTGGTGAGGGCAAGACCTTGGTCGCCACACTTCCCGCTTATCTCAATGCTTTGAGTGGACAAGGTGTGCACATCGTCACCGTCAACGAGTATCTCGTCAAGGTGGGTGCCGAATGGATGGGCAAGGTGTATAAATTCCTCGGCCTCACTGTCGGCGTGGTTATGTCTGGCATGGAGCCAGATGCCAAGAGAGAGGCCTACAACTGCGACATCACCTATTGCACCAACAACGAACTCGGCTTCGATTATCTAAGGGATAATATGGTCACCAACAAGTCACAGAAGATGCAACGTGGTCAGCACTTTGCCATTGTGGACGAGGTGGACAGCATATTGATAGACGAGGCTAGGACTCCGCTTATCATATCAGGACAGGGGTTCAAGTCTAGCGAGATGTATTATACAGCACAGCGCTTCGCTAAGGGGCTCACAGAGGAAGATTACGAGATAGATGAGAAACTCAAGCAAATTCGTCTCACAGAGAGCGGTGTCTCTAGAGCAGAGGCCTTCTTTAAGGTGGAGAATTTGTCAGATATAGGGAATATAGAACTTAACCACCATATCAACAACGCCCTTCGTGCCAATTTTATCATGAAGCGTGACCAAGACTACATCGCCAAAGATGACGAGATAATCATCGTGGACGAATTCACCGGCAGACTTATGCCCGGCAGAAGATATAGCGAGGGCTTGCACCAAGCCATCGAGGCGAAAGAGAATATCAAGATAAAGAACGAGAATAAGACAGTCGCCACCATTACTTTCCAAAACTACTTTAGACTGTATGACAAACTCAGCGGAATGACTGGCACAGCCAAGACAGAAGAGGCAGAATTCAATGGAATATACAACCTTGACGTTGTCACCATTCCTACCAATATGCCTGTTATTAGGAAGGACTACCCAGATATTATCTACACCACAGAGGAAGGCAAATTCAAAGCAGTGGTGAAGGAGATAAAGAGGATACACGAGAGTGGTCGTCCAGTTTTGGTGGGCACATCTACCATAGAGAAGAGTGAACTATTGAGCGATATGCTAAAGAGAGAGAAAGTGCGTCACAATGTCCTCAATGCCAAAAATCACGAGCAAGAGTCGGAGATAGTGGCACAGGCAGGCAGACTGGGCTCTGTCACCATTGCCACCAATATGGCAGGTCGTGGAACAGACATACTCCTAGGTGGCAATCCAGAGTTTTTGACTAAGAAACAACTAAGAGATAAGGGATATAATCCAAATGAAATAGACCTCGTCTCTGGCTATACCACCACACTCAGTGAGGAGATGAAACAACTCAAGGAACTATATGGCTCCACACTAGTCGAGAATAAGAAAATCACCGATGAAGAGAAAGTGAAAGTCATCGCCCTCGGCGGCCTCGCCATTATCGGCACAGATAGGCATGAGAGCAGACGTATAGACAATCAGCTTCGTGGTCGTGCTGGCCGTCAAGGAGACCCTGGCACGAGCGTGTTTTATGTCTCCATGGAGGACGACCTCATTCGCAGATTCGGTGGAGATAGGATGAAGTCCATAGCACAAGCATTTAGAATAGATGACGAAACACCTTTCCAGATTAGGTTGTTGTCTAAGCAAATAGAGAGTGCACAGAAGAGAATAGAAGCACAGAACTATGCCTCTCGTAAGTTCGTTCTAGAGTTTGACGATGTCATGAGCAAGCAGAGGGAGATTATCTACGGCGAGAGGAATAAGGTGCTAGACGGAGTGGATATCCACAGCGAAATATTAGACATGTTCCCAGAAGTTGTGCATAAGGCAGTGTTCAGTTGTATAGATGATGAGAAACCATACTTTGAATGGGACCTTGACAAACTCAATAAGGAACTAGAAGTCAAATTATTCGAGAAAGGCACCAATCTAGTCACAGAGGAATTTGTGGAGGATCTTGAGGCTCAAGATGTGTATGACAAGGTTTTATCCAAGGTCATCGAGAGATACGAGGCTCTGTGTAGCAAGACAAAGGAGATTGGATTCGACTTTTCCATTATCGAGAGAGACTTCCTTCTTAGAATAGTGGACACCAACTGGATGGACCACATCGACACTATGGAGATGCTCAAAAAAGAGATTGGTCTGCAAGCATATGGCGGAAGGAATCCTGTAGTGGAGTATAAGAGAGAGGGCTTCGACCTTTTCGACAGTATGATAGAGAGGATAAGAGAGGATACCTCTATGTATCTGCTCAATATGCACATTAGATTGGAGCAGACTCCCATCAAGAGAAATGACAGGGCTATGCAAAATCTGCAAACCAATGAAAAGGTCACCCAGGCCAAGTCGGAGAAAACACTTGGTCGCAACGAACTCTGCTGGTGTGGTAGTGGCAAAAAATTCAAGCACTGCCATGGGAAAAATGAATAATTTAGCAAAATTTTGAATTATTTTGTATAAAAGCACTATTGACATAGACATATATCCATGCTACAATTTAGTCAGTTAGTGAGGAGTAAAAGCATTTCCCTCGCTGCACGAAAGGAGATAAATTATGAGTATTCACCCTAAGAACGCCATACTAAAGACAGCAATAGTCGTCACATCCATTTTCACCACACTTCAGCCCATTAGTGCGAGAGCGGTGGCTCAGCCGACCAAAGTCTGTCATGAGAATGACCAAAAGACCGATTTCGATGAGAGATTTCTGCCCAGCAACAAGGCGCCATTCATTATGCCCAAGAAAGTAGAAATCCACTATAACGAAACAGAAGAAATCTTGTATTGATTAAAAAAAGACTATTACTTCATAAATTAGTAATAGTTTTTTTATTCTACTTTCCGCTGCTGCCTATCCCGCCCAGTCTTTGAGCATTGAGCGGGGAGTCCTTGTCTGTTGTTAGATATTTTAGGAATATCCCTTGGGCGAACCTTTCGCCCTTTTTTATCTCTTGCACTTCGTCACCATA
>CAMYXB010000064.1 GCA_947303145.1 uncultured Clostridia bacterium
ATATGATAGAATTCGTCAGCGAGAGTGACGCATCATTCGCTTCTCTGCCTAATAAATTCGAGGCTGGCACCATCAATCTAGCATCTGTCGTGGGTTTAGAGAGTGCTATAGAATACATTAGGAATATCGGCTATGACGAAATTCGCCGGTTAGAAGATGAAGTGCTCAAATATGCCTTGCAGGAAATGAAGAAACTGAACTTTGTAGACCTGTATATACCTGCAGGACAGACACTGCCCATCATATCATTTAATGTGAGAGGGGTGCACTCACATGATGTGTCCAGCCTGCTCGACCAAAAAAGCGTATTCATAAGGAGCGGACATCACTGTGCCCAGCCACTTATAGAATATCTAGGCGTGGATAGCACGTGTAGGGCAAGTTTGGCAATTTATAACACCAAGGAAGATATAGACAGACTAGTTGAAGCACTCAAATATGTGCAATCGACATTTAGCAAATACTTGAAAAAGGATAAGAAATAAGGGCATGGACAGCGAAAACATTTATACAGAAATAGTCATGGAGCATGGGCTGAATAGTCCATATAAAAAATCTATCGAGAATGAAAATATCTGCTCCATAGGTCACAATCCCAATTGTGGTGACAAGATTACCCTCCATGCACTAGTTGAGGACGGGGTAATCAAGGATATGTCATTTTCTGGCAGTGGTTGTGCCATATCACAGGGTTCCACATCAGTCATGATACAGACTCTAATCGGTAAGGACGTCGCCACTGCCCGCTCTATTATTTCGTCCTTTTTGAAACTAATCAAGAGGGAAGATGTGTCAGATGAGGAGAGGGAGATGTTGCACGATGCATTGGCTTTTGAGAATGTCTCATCCATGCCCTCTAGAGCGAAGTGCGCTACACTTTCTTGGCACACACTTGAAGAAATGCTAGATAAACTTGAGCAGTAAAACGCAATTCACCATGCCACTTTCTAATGATTTTTATTAATAGTGGCATTTTTTTGTGATAACACCTTTCATTGATTGTATTTTCTCACAATATAGACTATAAGAGCATCATAATAGACAAGGCTTGATTTATTGTGTATATTTAGTAGACAGCATTTCACTTTTATGATAAAATACATTTTATATTAGTTTTCGGAGGTTGTGTTATGGCTAAAATTCAGGGTGGGAAAATATATAGAACGATTAGTTCTACTGCTATTCTTGGCATCTTTATTGCGGTGGCGATATTGGTGTTCGCCATTCTTGGCTTTTTCTCCTTATCTAGTGGTGTGTTTGGGCTCATTTTCTCAATAGCAGTGATATGCATTTCCCTCATCTCCTCATTGCCTTGGATTAAGAGACTGGAAGATGGGGTGCTGAAGAAAGCATCTATAATATTCATTTCCTTCATCGTCATCACAGCAGTTTTGTGGATTGTGGCTGTGTGGCTGGGTGTCATGCTCTACAACAAGTCCGTCTCTGGTGAAGTGGCAGATAAGGAGGTGGCGGGAGTGCTACTTTTCGTCAAGATAGCCACCATCACTTCTACACAACTTATGATTGCCTCATCTATCGGCAACAATGTAGTCAAGTTCAAGAAGACTATGCTGGTGTTGCAAGCAGTGACTTATGCCAGTTTCCTCTTCATTGATTTCTACCTTGTATACCTTCTGGCTTGCATCAATATAGACCCTGCCTCTAGCGAGATTATATCAATCGCTGATGGCATATCTTTCCTTGGCAATAGGTGGATGATAGCATTCCTCATCTTGTCAGTCATCTTCATAGGCATATCTTCTGGCATAATCCGTGCTATAGACAATAGGCGCATGAGGAGCGCTTCAGAGCATCTTATCATTCATCAAGAGAACCTATCCAAAGCACAGAACGAGAGCGTCAAAGAGAAAGTAGAGGACAAACTCGCCAAACTCAAAGACTTGCATGAAAGGGAACTCATATCCACAGAGGAATATGAGACCAAGAGAAAAGAACTGCTCAAAGATATATAAAGCACAAAGGACTGACTTATGTAGTCAGCCCTTTTTCATGTCAATAATTGGAATATGAATAGCGAGAAAAATGTCTTTTCTTTTACTCTTTGTTTGTGATATAATGCTAATATGGAGAAGAAGGCATTTATCGTAGATGGCGATATTCAACTGGTCAAGTTTTTGCAGAGCAAGGGCTGTGATTTTGTCGCCGTCAAGAGACTATTGAGGCAAAAAGATGTCAAGGTCAACTCCATTAGAACTAACAAGGATATTCTCCTCAAGAGAGCAGATAAGGTGGAAGTGTATCTTCGACCTAAGTCGCACGATAATTCGCTTGCAATCGACAAAATATATGAGGACGATTATGTCCTCGTGGTGAACAAGAGACCACATATAGAGACCTGTGGCATAGGTGGGATAGAGGGCAGACTAGGAGTTATAGCTGTGCATAGACTGGATAGGAATACATCTGGGCTCATGGTGTTCGCCAAGACAGAGCGTGCTAGGGCTGCTCTTGACAGAGCCTTCAAGCAGAGGAGTATTGTCAAGAAGTATCTTTGCCTAGTGCATGGCGACACTCATTTTGACTCAGAGACATTTCGAGCATATCTTGTGAAAGATTCAAAGAAGTCTAGAGTGTATGTTTTCGACAGTCCGAGAGCAGGAAGTAAAGAGATTTTGACACAATTTAGGACAATGAGACATGGCGTATTTGACAGCGTAGTGGAGTGCAATCTTTTGACTGGTAGGACACACCAGATACGTGCCCACTTGGCATTTCTGTCACACTTCGTCATTGGTGACAATAAGTATGGAGACAAGGAGATTAACAGAGGATATGGGCAGAATGTTCAATTACTCAGTTGCACCGAGCTCGCCTTCCCCATATTTGAGGAAGAGTCTCTAAAAGGGATAAGTGGGAAGACGTTTAACATTACTCCCACATGGCTAAGATAGATGGATAAGTTGAAATTGCTTAAATTGCAGGAAGAACAAGATTGCGAAGCTCTGGACGAGAGAGAACTTGAGGAAAAAGAACGCATTGAGAAGGGCTTAGATTTTAAGGAAGCATACGAGAGCTTCTATGATGACGTTAAGCAGTCTTACAAGCATATTAAGGAAGATTGGTAGAGAGGAGAATATTATGCCATTATGTAGATTTTCTAGCAGTAGCATCTGCTCCAATAAAGTGTCAGTGGAGAACTTGTTTCTCTCCTCATTTATGCCCTATGCACCAGAGAATTGCACCAAAGTATATCTCCTCGGCCTTCTTTATTGTCAGGATAGCGCCAGCAGCAAGAACAATGAGGAGCACTTCGAGCATCTTCTTGGATTGGATAGGCTGGAACTTATAGATTGCTTTAGATATTGGGAGGAGAAAAATCTCGTATCCATCAAGAGCACTGAGCCACTAGAGGTGACATATCTACCAGTGGAGGGTGCCAGAAGTGTGGGGAGATATAATGAGAAAAAATACGCTCCATTCGTGGAGGAACTGAGGGGTATATTGATAGGTAGAGACTTGCTCCCTAGCGAGATAAGTCATTATGTGGACTTCCTTGAAGATTACAATATGCAGGGGAGTGACTTCTGCATGATAGTGAAATATTGCGTGTCACGCAAAGGTGCGGATATAAACTCTGGATACATACTGACAGTGGCGAGGATATGGGCAGACGAGGGAGTGAGGACTGCAGAAAGAATAGAGGAGAAGATAGAGTCGCTCACGCTCCTCACTGGCGATGTTGCCAAGATAGCCAAGGCGCTCAAGTATAGAGGCGAGGTGTCCATAGAGCATCAGCAGATGCTAATCAAGTGGACGAAAAGTTTCGGCTTCAGCCTAGGTGAAATATTGCTGCTGTGTGGCAAGGTGGCTAATAAAGGCGGAAAGGGTGCCTTCGAATATCTGGACAAAATGCTCACGAAATACTACGAAATGCACCTGTTCACATTTAGTGAAATGGAGGAGTATGAGGCAAATAAGCAGGAACTGGCTAGACTGGCTAGAGACATCAACAAGGCGCTGGGGATATACTACGAGAGTGTGGATAGCGAGGTGGATACATACATCGTGCCATGGTTGTCTAGGGGGATTAAGGAAGACGCACTGGTGCAGATAGCGCAGTTCTGCTTTAGAAGTTCTATAAGGACGCTCGATGGCATGAATGATACCGTCATGAAGTTTTTGAGACTCGGACTCATGTCCACTGCATCTATAGACCAATATATTGGTGAAATAGTGGCTGTGGATAAGAGAATTAAGGATATTCTCACATCTATGGGACTGGATAGGCGTGTCAACAATTTCGACAGGTCGCTCTACCGCACGTGGAAGGATACATACGGATTCTCGGACGAGATAATAGACCATGCCATCAGCCTGTCGCAAGGCAAGGGCATGCCATATCTGTCCTCTGTGCTGGACAATATGCATCATGCAGGGTGCAAGACTCTGGAAGATGCGAAGAAGTGCAGTGTAGACACCACTAGAGAGGGTGTGAAGAACTACACTTCATACTCGGGAGAGGATCTGGACGCTCTATTCGACAATCTAGACGAAATAGATATAAGAGGCAAGAACTTCGATAAGAAGTAGTGAAAGGAGATAGGCTAATGCGCAAGAATGTGCTGGAAGAATTGGAGAAAAATAGGCGAGAGGCTCAGATGAGGGCGGAGAGAAACCTCGCCATAGCCAAGGGAAATGGCGAATTTATGTCGCTATACACCTCTATCAAGAAAATGGAACTAGAGGGCGAGGGCGGTGAGGCATACAAGAGTTGCGTGCTGGGACTAGAGAAAGTGCTAAAAGGCATGGGCATGACCTTCGATGACCTACTGCCTCACTATCAGTGCGACAAGTGTCACGATACGGGTTTCGTAGAAGGGAAGGAGTGTAGTTGCCTAAGGGAGAAAAGGACTGGCTCCATACTCTCATCTCTAGGCGGAAGGCTGGATAGAACTCACACCTTCGAAAATGCCGACTATAATATATTTGATAATATAGATAATATACATAATATATATAATAAAATGGAACAGTGGTGTGATGAGAGCGAATACAAGTGTGTCCTGCTCTGCGGGAATACCGGCACAGGCAAGACATATCTAGCCGAGTGTATCCTCAACAAGTTTATTGAAAAAGGTGTAGATGCCAGGTTTTACTCCGCTTTCTCACTTATTAGCAAGTTTCTTAAGTTCCACACCACATTTAGTAGTGAAGAGGACAAGATGGATATTCTGCAGGACGTCCTCTCCGTCCCTGTGCTAGTGGTGGACGACCTCGGCAGTGAGCCGAAGTATAACAACGTCACGCAGGAATATATGTATGTGCTACTTAATGAGAGATTGCAGGCGGGACTGAGGACTGTATTCACCACCAATCTATCTCTTAATGAGCTCTCCTCTCGCTATGGGGAGAGAGTGCTCAGTAGATTGTGCAACAAGTCCACCTCCCTCACTATCAAAATGTCAGGCGGTGATGTCAGACTCAAGTGACAGATAGACTCACTTTGGGTTAATAGGTGCCCGCCCACCCTCCCTTACGCCCCACCTAGTCA
>CAMYXB010000065.1 GCA_947303145.1 uncultured Clostridia bacterium
GTGTGGACAGTGATGACGCTCTATTTAAGATGCTTTCAGACAATAGTGGACACAAGGTCGATGTGCATTTTCCACAAAAAGGCATAGGCAAAAGTCTCATAATACAAGCCTGTGACAATGCTAGAGAATACCTTAATAAAAATTGCGAACTGCAAAGTAGGAAAGAGAACAAAAAAATGGAGATTTTGACCTCCATTAAAGATAAACTTGGGCTAAAAAATCTCCCTATTAGGATAGAGTGCTATGATATATCCAATACACTTGGCACCAACAGTGTGTGTAGTATGGTGGTGTTCTTAAATGGAAGTAAGGCGAGCAAACATTACAGAAAATTCAAGGTAAAGACCATCTCTGGTCCCAACGATTTCGCCAGTCTTAAAGAGTGTATTACGAGGAGACTAGAGAGGCTAGATGGAGACGACCTTAGTTTCTCCTCCCACCCCAGTGTCATCATGATAGACGGAGGTAAGGGACAGATAGGCGCTTGTAGAGAAGTCATCAAAAGTTATGACAAGGATATCGACGTCATCAGTCTTGCCGAGAGAATGGAAGAGATATATGTAGAGGACAACCTTGTGTCTGTTAAACTCTCCAAAGATGACCCCGCACTCAAACTATTGCAAAAAGTGAGAGATGAGGCACATAGATTCGCCATAACTTTCCACAGAAGTCTGAGAAAAAAACACGCTATAGACAGCATATTAGATGAAATTGACGGACTAGGCAAAGCCAAAAAATCTGCTCTAATTGAGAAATTTAAGTCTGTGAAAAGACTCAAAAAGGCAAGCGCTGATGAACTTATCTCAGTCAGTGGGATAACACCCAAACTAGCAAGTAGCATTATCGCCAAACTGCAGGAAGCAGATAATAAGTAATAATTTTTTACATATTAGAAAGCATTATCACATATATATCTATATGGACTATGCTAAGAAAAATAAACTAAAAATCACCTTAAAAACATTTTTTGAGGTGTTTTTTTGCGTTTTTTGCATATTTTTTTTAGTTTTTTCTCCAAAATTTATATTTAATGAGGAAAATTATGCACTAGACATCAACAAATTTTTGACTAGTGAAAAGAAGTCAAAAATAGTCCTGACCATTCATCATGTGGAGACATTCGAAGGTGGAAGTAGAAGTAGAAGTCAATTTTTAGAAAATGAAGCCATGCTGTTTAATAAAAAATATCCACATATCTTTATTTCAGTGATAACTTTGACCCCCCAGCAACTTCTTCTCAATCTCGCAGACGGCAATCTTCCCGATATTTACTCATTTGGCACTGGAGTGGGAGAGTATATTGGTGGACATCTTCTATCACTTGAGTGGAACAAAAATATACGAGAGGACAAAAAATCTTATTGCACCTTAGGTGGAAAAGTGCTTTGCTATCCATATATTCAATCGGGATATTTTTTGATAACTAATGAAAATTTATTGAAAAATTCCAAAAAAATTGCAAATTTTGATGAAATTTCGCTAAATTCTAGACTTCAGTCAGTAATGAAAGGTAAAAATACTGTGAAGGGATTGAGCGTTGGCATGGACTACACCTCGCCCACTTCCGCTATACAAGATTTGCGTGCATCAAAAGATGATTGTGTTGTTTTCAATTCGCCTTATAAGGCGTATTGCAATTTTGTCGAAGGTGGGAGCGTGTCACTCCTTGGCACCATGAGAGATGTTATTAGATGCAAGAATAGAGAAATGAATGGCAAGATGTCCTCATGTATTTATACTCCTTTAGGCTCTTTCAGTGATTTAGTCCAGTATGTCGGAGTTGTGGATAAGCCAAATCCCATCACTTGCGGAGCGAGCAGGCTTTTTGCCTCATATCTAGTGTCAGAAAATCCTCAATCTCATTTAGCAGATTATGGGCTGTTCTCTTGCTTTGAGAAAAATATATATATTGATGAGCCCATGGCCAGCATCGAAAGAGAATTTTCTATCACTCAGTCATTATCTGCCTTCACTCCACTTGCCGAGATTGAGAGCAAAAGAGCAGGAGAACTATCTAGGATATTCCCCGCTAGTTGATTGTAAAATATCTAAATATTGTTAAATAAATCTCATCTTGTTATGTCAAAATGTTTTGGCTTAACATATACAATATTATGCAGAAATACAAGCGGTTTCTCAGTGCAGTGTCCGCCTCGCTTCCATCTGTAGTTATCAAGAGAGGAGAGCGATTTAGTCAGCACACTTCTATGGGTGTGGGCGGGAGAATGGCTCTATATGCAGAGGTGTCGAGTGAGAGGGACATATTGTCTCTTATAAAAATATGTAAAGAGTATTCTGTTCCATATTTCATCATCGGCAATGGCACAAATATTATTGCCAGTGATAAATATCATGATATTCTTGTCATCAAAGTTGCTATAAAGAGTATCAAAAAAATAGGTAATAAAATTGTCTGTGGGGCTGGTGTGAGTCTGTTTTCTCTTAATCAATTCGCCATAAAGCACCACTTGTCTGGACTAGAGTGGAGTTATGGACTGCCCGCCAGCGTGGGTGGTGCGGTGAAGATGAATGCTGGCAGTTTCGCTCATGAGATGAAAGAAGTGGTGAGTCTAGTTTACTTCACAGACGGCATTAGGATATACTACAAGCATAACAAATCGCTAGACTTTTCTTATCGTCACAGTTTTTTTAGTGATAAAAATTTTATCATTTTGAAGGTTGTTTTTGCGTTAAAAATTGAAAAAAACATCGATTTATTGCAAAATTGTCTCAAATTTTTAGAAAAAAGGCATTTATCTCAGCCTTATGACAAGCGCAGTGCAGGAAGTATTTTCAAGAGACCTTACAATAATTATGCACCTATTCTCATTGAAAAATGTGACCTAAAGGGCATGAGAATAGGCGGTGCCGAGGTGTCAAAAAAGCATTGTGGCTTTATTGTCAATTTGGGCGGAGCGAGTGCGGAAGATATTTTTAGATTAATTTGCAAAATTAAAAAGACAGTTTCAAAAAAATTTGATATAATGCTAGAAGAGGAAGTAATCCTACTCAAATAGTTATTTAGAGGTTCAATATGTCTTTTGCTTATAAGGCGAGGGAAGAAGTGCTGACTTCTCCCATTGAAAATGAATGTTGCAAGTTGTCCTTTCTTTCCTCCGTCATTCACTCTTGTGGAGAACTCACTAAGCGTGGCGGAGAGATTTTTGTCGAACTCAAAACAGACCTATACCCTTTGTGTGATAAGGTCAACGAGTGCCTTGCCACTCTCTACGGAGAGAGGGCGTCCATAAGAGAGGACGAGGACAACAATGTCAACAAGGCTACTCGATACATTGTGTCTATGCCGAGGAATATCACCAATAGACTTTTGTTCGACTGCGGAATAGTCAGATACAATGTCGATGATGATTTTTCCCTCCTCACTGGTCTAGATGAGCATATTTTGGAGAACGATTGCTGTAGATACACATATATCAAGGGAGTATTTGCCACAGCCTCTACTTCCAACATTGTCCTAGAAGGTAGTCACAAGCCTCGCTCAAGTGGTGGCTACCACTATGAGTTCGATCTATCAAATAGTGACTTTGCCGATGATTTCTCCAATCTACTATTCGAGGTGGGCATCACCAACAAGAGAATAGAGCGAGGCAACAATCAAATCGTCTACATCAAGGAAGCGGAAAAGGTGAGTGACCTACTTGCTATAGTGGGAGCATATAAGAGTCTGCTTGAGTTGCAGAATGAGATGGCACTAAGAGAGGTGAGGAACAATGTCAACAGGCAGACCAACTGCCTCAATGCCAATATCACTCGCACAGTCAATGCTAGCATCAAGCAAGTCAAAGCAATTGAAAAAATAAGAGATAGCGAGGGACTGGACTCTCTGCCGGACAACCTTAGAGAATTGTGCCTTCTCAGGCTAGAGAATAGAGAAGAATCATTAGAGGCCTTGACAAAACTGTCAACTCAGCATATAACTAAGAGTGGTATATATCATCAATTCAACAAAATTATGAAAATAGCCGATAAAATCAAAACAAAGGATAGAAAATGAGTAGCAATTTCGTTCACTTACACGTTCATACAGAATACAGCCTATTAGACGGCGCCGCCAAGATAAGCGATTTAGTCGCCACTGTCAAGGCACATGGAGACAATGCTGTAGCCATCACCGACCATGGCACCATGGCTGGTGCGCTTAAATTCTATGCAGAGTGCTATAAGAATGGCATCAAGCCCATTATTGGTTGCGAGTTCTATGTCACAGAGAATAGACTAGTCAAGACAGGTAGACCTGAGATGCATCACCTTATTTTGCTCGCTAAAAACAACGAGGGCTATCAAAACTTGTTGAAACTCAACGCCATTTCTGCTAGAGAGGGCTTTTATTACAAGCCAAGGATAGACTATGAGATTTTGCCTAAATATAGCAAGGGACTCATCTGTCTGTCCGCTTGTATACTTGGCACTATTCCACAATATCTACTTAATAGGCAATATGACAAGGCGTATGAATTCGGATGTAAACTCAGGGATATGTTTGACGAGGGAGACTTCTATATAGAGTTGCAGAATCATCACATTCCAGAGCAATTGGAGGTGCTACAGCCTCTGTGCGATTTGGCTAAAAAACTGGGTGTCAAGACGGTCGCCACCAATGACGCCCATTATATCAACAAGGAAGATGCTAAGATGCAGGATATCCTCATGTGTATCCAAATGGGCAAAACGATTGATGACAAGGATAGATTTGCCTTCTCTACAGACGAGTTTTATGTCAAAACTAGAGAGGAGATGGAGGAGGTTCTTGGAGCATATAAAGAGGCCATAGACACCACTCAAGAGATAGCAGACAAATGCTTTGTCACCATTAAAGCCAAGAGTCACAAAGAGATAAATGGTATGCCTGATGGTTGCTCACTTAGAGATAACGAGAACTTTATCCCAAAGTATGAAGTGGAGGGCATGACCACATTTGAGTTTTTGAAGAAACTTTGCTATGACGGACTTAAAGCAAAATACAAGACTATTACAGATGAGATTCAAAAGAGAGCCGACTATGAACTGGAGATTATCAATGAGCAAGGCTTTGTAGAATACTTCCTTGTCGTGTGGGATTACATCAATTATGCAAGGCAAAACAACATTCCTGTAGGCCCAGGGCGTGGTAGCGGAGCGGGCAGTATAGTGGCATACACCTCAGGCATCACCAGTGTGGATCCCATTAAATACAATCTACTCTTCGAGAGATTTATCAACAGGGAGAGAGTGTCCATGCCAGACTTTGACGTGGACTTCTGTTATGACAGGCGAGGTGAGGTGATAGAATATGCCAGAAGAAAGTATGGCAATAACAACGTATCATACATCGGCACATTCGGCACCATGGCAGCCAAGAATGCTATAAGAGATGTCGCCAGAACTCTCAGGCTTCCGCTAGATATAGTGGGAAGTATCTGTAAGGAAATCCCTGCCAAACTCCCCGATGGCATCAAGAAACCTCCT
>CAMYXB010000066.1 GCA_947303145.1 uncultured Clostridia bacterium
AGTGGATCCGAGAAACTTCCCAAGTGTCCTGAAGCAACCCAAGTCTGTGGATTCATCAAAATGGCACAATCTACGCCATAACTATTCTCGTCCTGTGTGACAAAGTAGTCCCACCAAGCCTTCTTGATATTATTCTTGAGTTCCACTCCCAGTGGACCATAATCCCAAGTATTAGCGAGACCACCATAAATCTCACTACCCGGAAAAACGAAGCCTCTGCTCTTGCAAAAGGCGACTAATGTCTGCATTGTTAATTCTTTCATATACTTATCCCTCGACTACTGCTTTGGTCTGTCTGGCGATAGATAGTTCCTCATCTGTAGGTATGACATACACAGCGACCTTGGAGTCCTCTTTGCTTATCCTGTAATTGATACCTCTCTCGAAACTGCTATTCCTATCCTTATCGAAATCTACACCGAGGTAGTCTAGCCCTTCCATAATATTCTCTCTAATATCTGCTCTATTCTCACCAGTCCCCGCACTGAAGGCTATGGCGTCCACACCACCCAGCACTGCGGAATATGCTCCGATATACTTTTTGACTGCATAGATGAACTTCTGCACAGCGAGTTTACACTTGGCATCGCCTTCATAGGCAAGAGATAGGACATCTCTCATATCATTGCTTCTCTCACTAATGCCCAGTAATCCGCTCTTTTTATTTAGGACATTGAGCATCTCATGGATATCCATGCCTGTTCTGTCCATGACATATTCCATAACTGCTGGGTCAATATCTCCGCATCTGGTGCCCATAACAAGTCCCTCAAGTGGAGTGAATCCCATAGATGTATCCACACACTTGCCATTCTTTATAGCACACACGCTGGCACCATTGCCAAGGTGACAGGAAATTATCTTCAGTTCACTCACATCTCTGTTGAGTTCCTTAGCCACTTCATGAGCGATATATTCATGGCTAGTGCCATGGAAGCCATACTTGCGCACTCCATACTTCTCGCACCATGAATAAGGTGTGGCATACATATATGCATAGTCAGGCATAGTGGCATGGAATCCTGTGTCGAACACGCACACATTGACTGTAGATGGCATAACCTCCATGCATGCCTCTATGCCTTGGATGTTTGCTGGCATGTGAAGTGGGCCTAGTGGGATATAACTAGTAAGGTCCTTCATCACATCACTGGTGACGAGGGTGGCTTTGTTATACTTCCCGCCACCATGTAGTATACGGTGTCCTATAGCAGAAATCTCGTCAAGGGAGGATATAACACCCATCTCGCTGTCTGTCAAGGCATTAAGCACTAATTTGAGTCCACTGGCGTGGCTAGGAATATCCTCTTTTATCTCAAAAGCCTTGCCATGAGCCTTGTGGGTGAGCATGGAATTCCCCCCTGCTATCCTCTCTACTAAACCTTTGGCTAGGAGAGTCTCTCCCTCCATATCTATCAACTGATACTTGATAGAACTGCTACCTGCATTGATAACTAAAACTTTCATAAACAACTCCTAAAATATAGATATACTTTTGCAAAGCGGTATTATTATATAAAAAAATAACCTTTGCGAAAAACAAAGGTATTATATAACTATTTTACAATTAACACAAGTGAAAAAACGAATAATTTTCAAAATGAACTGAAAACCATATCAAAATGACTAATCAAAAGACAGGAGTGAATATGAAGGAAAGGAATTTTTAATAGACAAAAGGTCCTTGTATAACTCACTAATCTCTATCTTGGGGATATAATGGCTGGAATGCATATTGGCAAGGCCATTCTCTATAGATGAGCATAGTGCATAAGACATCATTTGAGATACTGCATCTGCGTTTCGCCCGAAATCTATATTATCCCCATTTGGTCTATCTATGACTCCATTCCAATCATAATTCCTATCCATAAGCAAGAGATGATGCTCGTTGTTGAAATATCTCTTACCAATATTGTTTAGATTGGACGAATAGATATGGATATGAGGGAAATGCTTATATTCGTCCACTTCTCCTAAAGATGAATAGGCACTATTGTATGTGACATCTATGCCGTCTAGCACACCAAAATTTTCCTCATACAATTCTAGGTCGTCTAGAGCATTATTATCTCTAAAACTGGTCACTAGGACACTGGGACAGGCTACGCATTTGGTGTTGGGAGCAAAAGAAATGTGTGTGATGGCACCAACAATTTTGCAAATATCCTCTCTAGACACATTAGATGGAACAAGGAAGTCTCTAATAAGGCACATGATAATATTAGAGGCTTCAATCGAGCCATGACAAAAAGTGAAGAAATTGACAAGTGACATGGACCTTAGAATGCTGTCCATATCCAAAAGATTGCCACTCTTATCAAAGCACAATGGATAAAAGACACTTTCCACAAAACTAAATATCTCTGCGTCATTCAAACTAGGAGAACTCTTGGGCGACAACCCATACACCACTCCAACAAGGTCCACATTATCATAAAGATTAAAACCACTCTTTTCATCAAATAACAGGCGTAGTTGATGCTCCACTATCTTGCAAGTGCCATTGGCTTCACGAGTGGTAATGGCTCCGTTGCCAGAGAAACAGAAAACAGTGGGCCTAGTCACTCTGAATGTGTCTAGGTCTATGGTCTCGAAGTGATATTCCTCTCTAGGATTCCTCCTGATAAAAGTAGTTGGCATACTTTTCCCCTTCTTTATGTTATTATAACAGACTTTGACCTATTGTCAATATGCTATAGGGAAGAAAAATGAAAACTAAAATGAAAAATTATAAAAAAAATTTACATGAAAAAAAGTTGAGAAAAAACACTAACTATTATCCTCTCCTGCTTGAATGGCAGTTATGGCAGTCATGAGATATATATCCTCCACGCTACAGCCACGAGATAGGTCATTGACGGGACTAGATAGACCTTGAATGATGACTCCCACTGCCTTGAGACGAGAAAATCTCTGCATAATCTTGTAGCCTATATTACCACTATTAAGGTCGGGGAAAATGAGGATATTTGCTCTGCCTGCCACTTCGCTCTCTTTTGGACACTTTAATCTAGCCACTCTGGGAACAAGGGCACAATCAAGTTGCATCTCACCATCAATGGCTAAAGAGGGGGCTTTTTCTTTCACCAACTTTATGGCATCACGAATAATGTCTATACTCTCGTCCTCTGCACTGGCAAAACTGGAAAAAGACAACATGGCGACTCTGGGCTCAATATCTGCTAGTTTCCTCGCAGTGTCTGCTGTAGATAGGGTTATATCACATAATTCACTAGATGATGGGTGGGGGAGCATGGCACAATCAGCAAGAAAGAGGACATCTTTCTCCCCGAAACCCAATTTGTCCGTCCCCACCATCATAAAGCAAGATGAGGCTCTATCTATGCCCTCTTTTGTCCCAATTATCTGTAGGGCAGGTCTAAGGACATCTCTTGTGGGGTGTTCTGCTCCCGCCACCATTCCGTCAGCATAGCCCAAATCTACAAGCATGGTGGCAAAGTAGATGTAATCACTCATGTATCTTCTTGCCATATCCAAGGTCATGCCCTTGTGCTGCCTCTTCTCAAAAAGTTTCTGAGAGAACTCCTCCCTCAGGTCACTATTCTCTACATCTATGATTGTGGCTCCATGAAGTGAGGATAGATTGCGAGAAAAATCTTCCACTTTCCCTAGCAAAATGACTTTCGCCACTTTGTTTTTGAGGATTTTTTTCACCGAATTTAGTGTCCTTTCGCTAAAACTGGCTTCTGGAAAGACTATGGTTCGCTGTAGATTTTTCGCTCTACTTATAATAGACTTTATAACATTCATACAAATAATTATACAACATAATCACTATCATGTAAAATAAAAAAGAGACAAGTTTCGTCCCTTTGTCTTGATTTCTATCTCTCTTCACTCTCCATATGGACAAGTTCGAGCACTTCCCCCATGTGATGATGACAGGCTATGTAGCCATTGTCAATGGAAGTAAGAATATCCTTTGACGTGAACTTGTCAAAAGAAATATTGGGCTGGTCTATCTTGATATACACATCGCCCTTATCCTCTTGAGCAAGGACTGCCTTGGAGACACAGAGATTGCATGAACTGATGACGATGTCAATGGTGGAGGAGAGGTCATTTTGCTGTTGATAAAATGTGCACACATCTACAGCGATAACCTTGTCCGCTCCCATACTCCTTGCCACATCGACAGGAAGATTGTCACAAAGTCCACCATCGACTAAAAGCATATCTCCCATTTCTACTGGGGTGAAGATGCCTGGGATAGACATACTGCTCCTTATCCTGCTAACCATATTGCCAGATGAAAAGACCACTTTTTCTCCGCTCTTTAAGTCACTTGCGATGCAAGCAAAGGAAATGGAACAATCTTCTATATTCTTTTCCCCAAGAAAATTTTGCAAAATATGAGTCACCTTGCTACCATGAAGCATACCCTTCTTAAACAGACTAAATAGCGAAAAATCTACTATCTTGTTCCTAGAAAAATGTGACAAAGTGGACTCCATCTCTTCAACACTCACTCCACCAGCAAACAGCCCACCTATTATGGCTCCCATAGATGTCCCCACCACAATATCTGGCACTATGCCATGCTCTAAAAGAGCCTTGATAACACCAATATGTGCAAAGCCATATGCAGAGCCACCAGATAAGACTAATGCTAATTTTTCTTTTTTCATACAGTTCCCCCTATAAGGGTATTATGTGACAATTTGTGACAAATTACAACAAAAATTATCAAAAAATGACGAATTGAAAGAAAAAAAACGTAATATTCATTTATGTATGACAAAAACAAGAAAAATAATAAAAGAAAATTATGAATACGCTCTCTGCTTTCTGCTAATGGGGATAATCTCAATAATAGCCATAAATCCCACAAAATATATGTCCGCCACATTGTCTGCCATAATTATCTGGGCAAAATTGGTTCTCCCCAGTCTATTCTGCTTCTTTTTCCTAACAAAAATCTTTATGTCATTTGATAAGGGAATAAAGATTTTTTCATCAGTTGGCAAACCCTTTGCAAAATTTTACAACAACAATGACCTGTCACTATACATCTTCTTGATGAGCATAATTTCTGGCTATCCTGTAGGAGCGAAACTTTTAAGTGAATTATACCAAAACGGACAAATCTCGCAAGATGAGGCACACAGGCTCCTGCCGCTTGCTAGCAACTGTGGACCAATGTTTATTCTGGGAAGTCTGACCTCAATGATGAATGGGAACAGCAAAATTGGCATAATAGTTCTATTAAGTCATATATTGTCCAGCATAATACTTGCATTGTTTTTTAGAAAAAAAAGTGTAAAAAATGATGAAAAAACACAGAAAAATATGGTTTTGGGGCAAAAAAAAGAAAAATTTGATATAAATAAAACAATGTATGACACCATAATCTCTGTTTTCATGGTGGGAGGATATATCGCACTT
>CAMYXB010000067.1 GCA_947303145.1 uncultured Clostridia bacterium
TCCAGTTATATCGGAGCCACCTCTAGAGAAAGTCTTTATATTGCCCTCTCTATCACTACCGTAAAAGCCTGGGAAAACATAATTACAATCATTATGGATAAGGCTATTTAGGCGAGATTTGCTTTCCTCTATGTCTACACCATTGTCGCCAAAGATGATGAAATCTTTTGCATCAATGAAATTATAGTTGAGATATTTAGAGAGAATAAGTGCATTGATATATTCTCCTCTAGATACTATATAGTCATATTGTGGTCTAGAGTGGAGATGGGCATATATATCGTGGAAAATTATTGATAAGTCGAGGTCTATATTAAGCCCCTCTACTATCTCATAAAATCTATTTTTAACAAAATCGAATGTAGTATCAAATGGCTTATTCTCTATGGCTTTGTTATAGCAATTGATAAGTGCATCTGTGATTTTTATATCATCTCTCCATCTCTTGCCGGGGGCGGAGACTACGACATATTTTCTTCTTTTAGATAGGATAATGTGAGAAACTAATTTAATGTTGTCACTACTTGCGAGCGATGAACCTCCAAATTTGCATACAATGTTCTTCATTTTTTACCTACCTATAAAGCATTGTATTACAAATCAATCAAAAAGGTTTTTGTTTGAGAAAATTCCTTTGTCTTTTTTTATCAAAAATTTGCAAGCCCTGAGGGCTCCTTTGGCAAAGACCTCTTTAGATAACGCCTCATGAGTGATGGTTATGACCTCACTATCTGTCATAAACATCACACTATGTTGGCCAATCACACCGCCACCTCTAACAGACATGATGCCTATGTCATCTTTATCTCTCCCTTTCCTCTCATCTCTTGACAGCACCATACGAGATTGAGGTCTAGCGGACTTGACGGCATTGAACAATTCTATAGCAGTGCCACTGGGAGAATCTATCTTGCCCCTATGGTGACTCTCTATCATCTCTATATCCCAATCTACTAGTCTTTCACTCAAGTTTTGGATACATTCCAGCATCACAGTCACACCTTCACTCATATTGGAACTCTTGAATATGGGGATAAATGAAGAATAATGCACTATCTTATCCAGTTGCTCCCCTGTGTGTCCTGTAGTGGCTATAACCAGAGGCAATTTTCTTAAAAGGCAATAATCTAAAAGATAATCAAGTGAAGAAGAGGTGGAAAAATCTACGACAATATCACACTCTTTAGCATCCTTGATGTCACTCATAAGGTGCACATAGGGAAAAAGGGTAGAATTTCTTGTGATATTTTCTTCAATATCTACACCTTCCACTACTTGTATGCCTTTCTCTTCTTTTTTGACTAAATTATACAAAACTGAGCCCATTTTCCCGCAAATGCCGTTGATAAGAAGTTTCACTTTTATTCTCCCTCATTATAATAGTTATATAGAAAAGCAAGAAAAACTCTAAAATAATTTTTAGACGTTTTTCTTATCAATTTTTTTGATGACTAAATAATTCCTAGGGTGAAGAGGTCATCATCAATAATCTTCTTATTCTTATCCTCAAGTTCTGTAAGAGGCAGTCTTATCTCGCCTGAGCATAGCCCCATTTTATAGCAAGCATATTTGACAGGAATGGGATTGACCTCTATAAACAAATCTTTATTTAGTTTGTCTAAAGCAAATTGTTTATTCCTTGCCTCATCATAATTTCCTTCTTCACAAAGGGATAAAATTTCCTTCACCTTGCGAGGTGCTACATTGGCAGTGACAGATATAGCACCACTAGCACCTAATGTCATAAAGAGATAATTTAGTCCATCATCGCCAGAATAAACTGCCATTTTGTCTTTTAGCAAGTTGCAGAGCAGTGTTATTTGTCCAATATTCCCACTGGCTTCTTTTATTCCGCAGATGTTGTCAATTTGGGAAAGTTCCACAGCCGTTTCTGGCAAAATATTTACTCCTGTCCTTGAGGGCACATTGTATACAATGATGGGAAGAGGTGTGCTAGAGGCAATCATCTTGTAGTGCTCCACAAGTCCCTTTTGCGTGCACTTATTGTAATAAGGTGTGACCACTAGCAGTGCATCTGCTCCTAAGTCCGTAGCCACAACGCTGTTTTCTATGGCCTTCCTTGTAGAATTGGCTCCAGTGCCAACAATAACTTTTATTCTGCCACCTACTCTCTTTACGGCGAAATCTATTATCTCTACCCTGTCTTTCTCGCTTATAGTAGCAGGTTCACCAGTTGTGCCTAGGACAACTATGGCATCTGTCCCAGAATTTATTTGAAAATCTATCATTTCCCCATATGCATTGTAGTCTATCATTCCATTTGTAAATGGTGTCACCAGCGCTACGCAACTGCCCTTGAATACACTTTTCATAGTTTCACCTCCGCTTTATATTGCATCAATTTTTCAAGTATCTGCAGAGCATTGGTGGCAGCACCTTTCCTTATGTTGTCCGCCACAATCCACATATTAACTCCATTATCTAGCGAATAATCGCGCCTTATTCTGCCCACATACACTTCGTCCTTTCCGCTCACATTTATAGGCATGGGATAGACATTGTTTGAAGTGTCATCTAATATTTTTATCCCATCGAAATTTGCCAAAGTGCTTTTTAATTCATCTAAGTCAAATGCTGACTGAAGTTCCACATTGACACTCTCGCTATGGGCATTGTAAACTGGCACTCTCACTGTGGTGGCAGTGACCTTAAGGTCGTTTTCGTGAAGGATTTTTCTTGTTTCCTCTATCATTTTCATCTCTTCCTTGGTGTATCCGTTGTTAAAAAATACATCTATATGCGGAATGACATTGGAAAAAATTGGATAAGGGAATTTTTGAGGAGGCTCCCCATTAATTCCTCTTTCAAGGTCGTCATACCCTCTCTGTCCCGCTCCTGACACAGCCTGATATGTGGAAAACACCACTCTCTTTAGTCCATACTTATCTAATAATGCTTTCAGTGGAGGCATGGCTTGAATGGTGGAGCAATTGGGATTGGCAATAATCCCTCTATTCCACAATATATCCTCACTATTGACCTCTGGAACAACCAGAGGAACAGACGGATTCATTCTCCATTGACTAGAGTTATCTATGACTATACTACCTTCCTCTACAAATATAGGTGCAAATATCTTGGATACCTCACCGCCTGCAGAAAAAAAAGCATAGTCTATGGCTTTCCCCACAATATTTTCTTTAGCAAGCTCTAAAACTACATATTCTTTGTCATAGATTTTAATTGTTTTGCCAGCACTTTTCCCACTGGCATAAAGGTAAAAATTATCCGCCTTAAGTCCTCTCTCTTGCAGAACTTTGATAAAGGTGCGCCCCACCATTCCGGTGGCACCGACTATGGCTATATTCATGCTATCATTCTCCTTTTGATAAAAATATATATTCCTTTCAATGAGAATAATGTGCAAAAAAAATCCCAGCATTTCGCTGAGATAAGCATGTGACGAATATGTATCAATTATTTTTCTTCTTTAGTCTTGTGGGCCACCACTTCTCTGCCGTCATAATATCCACACTCTGGACAGACAGTGTGAGCCTTGATAGAAGCCTTGCAATGAGGGCACTCCACCAGTGTAGGTGCAGTGGCTCTCCAGTTAGCCCTTCTGTTATCACGTCTTGCTTTGCTTACTTTTCTTTTTGGTACTGCCATATCAGTTATCTCCTATTATTTTTATTTTGTTAAACGGGTTCTGCTCTCTATGTCTTTCTTCGCTCTCTATAGCCTCACAGTTGCAGGAATATGTGTTTTTGTTCTTGCCACAAATATCACACAGCCCCTGACAATTCTCTTTGCACAAGATTCTGCTAGGCAAGTTATAGAGCAAATTGTCGCAGACAGGCCTATCTAGGTCTATAGCAATCTGGTTTATGAGGTAATCATCTGGGTCATGCGAAGCATATTCTTCGACAAACTCTTCTGACATATCGAAGGAAAACTCCCTCTCTATCTCCTCTCCACAATTGTCACACACACAAGAGAGCGTGTAGGTCACTTTAGCATCAAGGAACAATATACTTCCCTTGTAATAAAAACTGCCTGTGACTCTCGCTGGTGAGAGAAAATGATAACCTCTGTCTATAACTAGGTCGTCATCTAGCGAGACTTCTACATCGAAGTCTTCTACTATGTCCTCATTTCTTTTAGCCTTCCCGATATTTAACAACATAGCAGACATATTATATTGTTTCGTAAACGAAAAGTCAATAAAAAAAGCAAGAAATTTTCAAAAAAAATATGAATGAGGAAAAATAAAGGAAGAAAACCAGATATTCTTACTTTTTCTTCAAATAATCTATATACAACACACCATTTAAGTGGTCATTCTCGTGACAGATGGCTCTAGCCATGAAATCTGTCGCAGAAAGGCTCATTTTATTGCCAAATCTGTCGAAAAATTCCACAGTGACGAACTTGGGTCTAGTGATATCTTCAAATCTGTTGGGAATAGATAGACACCCTTCTTGCCCGCACTGAGAGCCAGATGTCTTGACAATCCTAGGATTGATGACCTCAAAATAGCAATTATTAAGGGAAATGACGAACACCCTCTTCAGCACGCCCACTTGCACAGCAGAAAGTCCCACTCCACCAGACTTCTCCAATGTGTCCTTCATGTCGTCAAGTAATTCATAAAATTTGTCATCAAAAGAAGTGACCGGCTTGCTCACCTTGCGAAGAATGTCGTCTCCCTCTGTTATAATCTGTCTAATCGCCATGATTATTTGTCCTCTCCCATTTCTTTAATCTCAAGCCTATCCAGTCTCTCCAGATTTTCTCTGACTTCATTCATCTGTTCTTTAATTATACTTGCCACTATACCGCTATCGTCCTTTTGCTTCAGCAGTTTCTCAGCAAGCACAGACAGCCTCTCTTCCAAATATTCCCTAGAATATGGAAGATAAGTGTCATATTTTTGAGACAAGAGTTCTGTCCACTTGTCACTAGCATCATAATTATTACCACAATAGCTAAATGTGTATGAATATGGGGTGACGTGCAAAAAACCGAATCTTTTGTCCGCTATGGGAAGGCAGCCTGTTTTAAGCATATCCGTTGTGCCCTCAGACTCGTCATAAATCAAATTACCATTCTCGGTGGCAATATAATCTCTCATCATTCCATCCCAATAAATGCCGAAAATTTTGAGCACAGAACGAACATCGTCCATATCATATTTTGAAAACCCTCTCATTTTTTCCTCCAAATTAGTATGCATATTATAGCACAATATTGAATCCTTGCCAAGAGGAAATATTTTTCTTTCAATTTTTGTGCAAATTTCAACATTATAAAGTGAAAATCTCCTTTATTTATGCGGATATTACACGTTTTCTTTTGTGCTTTTTGCACATATCAAAAAAAAAAAAAAAA
>CAMYXB010000068.1 GCA_947303145.1 uncultured Clostridia bacterium
AAAAATACAAACCAACCATCCCAATATCTAAAACTATCTACATACATATCTGTAATTAAAATAGTTTCCGTCTCTGTGCAATAATACTTGACAGTTTCGCCATCAGCATAAGCAACATATTTTTTACCGACATCAAACGCTATTTCGCTTATCTTATTATCATTACCAGTATGCTCATCTAAGCCAGTAATAAATCTTCTAAAAATTGAAGATATGTTATAACACCTTGCATCAGTGTTTTCAAACCTAAAATTATCCACTTTATACTTATAAAACACACCATTTGAATTTAACAAAGTTAAAGTGTAATGTATAAAGTGTAAATTCTCATCATCACCTTGTGAAATATTTATGCTTGTTGCATTTAAATATTTGTTTGGAGAGCATGGTTGATACACATAAATAAACAAATCATTTTCTACACTTTCAGCTATTTGAATAACTTGCAGAGAATAGTCTGTATTATCAACAACATATTCAGTTTCATCAAAATTCTCATCTAATTGTAAATCATATAATACATTTGTGTATTTTGATGTGCTAAGTGCATAAACTGGACTAGAGTATATGTTTATCAACGCACTAACAAAACAAGCAAAAACAAGCAACAAGCAACATAAAATTTTATTTACTTGTCTCATTTTTTCTACCTTTTTTAAAAAAAACTAGCAGAGAAATGTTTTTACAAACAACTCAATGCTAGTTTTTACTTTTTACTTAATTATTTGTTGTATGTAATATTCAACATATTTGCATAATGAATTATGCTCAAAATTGAAATCTTAACATCTTCACCATCAACTTGGTTAGGTGTTATAACAACTCTGAAATATTCCGCACCTTCTGGTAAATCAGAAATATCAAAATCTTCATCAAGTGCATCGCTCATTTCAACGAATGCCTTATCTTCGTCATAGAATGCGACCTTATATGTAACAGTTGCATTTTCATTGACTTTTATTTCCATACCATCAACATTACCATAATTATTAGTGCGAATCGAAAGTTTAGTTTCAACATCTTTTCCGGTAGAACTATTTATTCCACCAATAGAATAGTTAAAACTATTTAAAGTTACAGTTTTTTCTGTCTTGCTTAACTTAACACATATACCGACTAACACAATGCCAACAAGCAAGAAAGCTAGCAATGTTAGTATCCATTTACTTTTATTTGTTTTAAACATTTTTTCTCCTTTAATTTATTTTAATTTTGTCAGACAAAAGATACATAATGTCATCAAATTTTTGTTCTACATAAAAACCTCTAGAATATCTTTCATCATTTTTATCTAAACCCGTTTCAACGAAAGCGGTTTCATCTTCACATTCTACAATAGATGTGATTTTATCAATTGGAAGAATTATTCTAAGGAATGTGCCTTTTTCTTTAAAAATAACGAAATCCATATTATGCTCCTTTTATCTCTATATGTAGAGAATTAAGTAACATATTAAATAGCGCTTTATCACTATCTTTTGATGGCTTAACGCTACATTCATAAACAATTCCGTCATTATCAACAGCATGTGCCTTATATGTTAAATATTTAGTTACTTTGCCACTATCAGAAGTCATTTCTTCTTCTCCAAGTATCAGTTCAGCTTTCTTCGTAACATCAAAAATAATATCTAATGGCTCATAACCGCCTTTATCTTTAGGAATAAAGTCAACTTTAACATTACGATTTCTTACTTTACCACTAACAAAGTATGACCAAAAATCTCTCCCATCACTACCTTTGAAACTCTCCCTTTCCAAAAATATTTTATTTTCCTTATTTACATTTTCTTTTACTTTAATTTCATTTTCCATTATTTATCTTTCCTTTTAAAAACTTTCTTTTGCGTATAGTGAAGACTGCTTCTGCCACTTACCTTTAGCCTTGTCATACACGAGGACAATACAACTTACATTTTCAAATCTATTCTTATTTACAGCCTCAATAAAAGCCTCTTTATATAAATTAAAGTTTTGACGATAACATTCCTTGCCGAATTTATAACAAATGACTTTAGACAACATCTGCAAATCTCCTATACTTTTGATATTTTGACTAGCCTTAATCTATCTAGTCAGTGCGTGAACACCAGTCACGACTTATAGAATTATTTAAATGTAAATGATATAGAAATTAATTATTTCTTAATCGTCTTTTTCTATTTCTTCGTTTTTTTCTTCGACTACCAGCAATTACACCAATATGAAAAGCTCTTTTTTCTTTTCTAGAATTGAACAAAAAATATTTCACCCCCTTAATCTAAATTTTTATAAGATTTAAAGCATGTAGAAAAACAAAAGGGGAAAACGACATGCCTTAAATCTTATTTTCAAGAGCAAATCAAAATCAATAATAAAAAAAGTCTTATTCTTTACGAATAAAAGAATAAAACTTTACAAAATTAGCAAAAAAATAAAAAATATGTTGACAGATATTGTCATATTTTGGGAAAAATAGGTAATAATACTTCGTATGTATGGACCCAAATATAGCAAACGGACATATGAAAGTATTTTCAATCTATACAAAAAGTATCTATACATTCTTGTTTCAATAGTAGATGACACGCTCAGTGGAAGCTACAACAAATCTTCGTCTAATCTTAGATGGAATGTAGTGAGCAGTGAATATAAAGAGGACAACGCAGGAGAAATATTAGATAACACCGAAGCAGATATATCTGACTATCTGGATATACAAAATGGAGTGATAATGGGCATACAAGAAAATGTCACTTTGCCAGAGACTTTAATTATCCCCGAGGGGATAACTGCCATACAGGACTATTCTTTCATGGAATATTCTGGGGGAGATTTTAGCATTGTATTGCCAAGCAGTTTAGAATACATAGGAGAGTGGGCTTTCTATGACTGTTCTTCTCTAGTTTCTATCACTCTCAATAGCGGACTCCTCGATATAGGAGCTTTGGCTTTTGCTGGGACAAGCATAACTTCACTTGTTATCCCTGCTTCAGTCACCACAATAGGCGCAAGTATTATTGAGGGCTGTGCAAGTCTGACAAAGGTATATATTGCACATGACGATATTGCTGTTTTAGAAAATATTGAAGAATTTGCTTTTTGTAACGAGGGGACGTCCTTTTACTTCAAGGATAGTGAAGGAAATGTAGGAGGGACTCTTGGAGATATTTCAATTTATTGTTCTTTAGGAGATATATCTTATGGCATTACAGAAGAGCAATGGGAGAATATTATTGGAGAATAAATTTTGTCTTAATCTCAATTATTCTATAAAAAATTTTATCTTTCATATTCCATAATATTAAATCTATAAAATATGTTGCAGAGCAAAAAAAATCCACGTGAAAAATTCGTGGATTTCTATGACAAAAACAAGAGTATTTTAACCCAATGCGGTTATCCCCCTCTTGTTTTTTCTTTGTCGAAGATAAAATTTATGTATATACCCACTATATTCTTTTTACTCACTATACGAGAAAGTCAATGTGCAATTTTGGTCCAATGTAATAGTTTCATATACATCATAACAGGATCCGAAATGCGGTGGTTCATCAGGTGGCATTGGGCCTCCTCCAACTACATAATTGCTAAAATCTGTCTGGTAAATTGTGCTGGTGGGGGTAGTTAGTGTCCATGTCACATTATTTGCCCAGCCAGTCTCATGGTTAATATGTATATAAATAGTGGTTCCTGCTTGAAACGACTCACTTCGTTTCTCATCATATTCACCCCACCCATACGTAAAGAACACAGTGCCACCATTATTATTATATCCACCCGTGGATAGAAGTATTGCAATACTATTATTAATTGTGTCACTTATTACCCAACTCAAGGTATAGGTATTAGATGGGGTCGACACCTCTTCCCACTTAGCATAAAGAGATATATTGCTTGTGTAAGTAGTAGCGCCTAGAGAGGTGACGGCATCTCCTGTGCATGCACTTGACGTATACCAACCGCCAAAGGAGTATCCCTCTTTAGTGGGACTGAGCAGTGTGGTAGCAGTGCCATAAGAGTGTGATGTGGGATAACCTGATGCGTGCGTCCCAGTGAAGCCAGAGCCACCCTCGTCATAGTAAGTTATGCTATAATTATTGGCACTCCACTTGGCGTAGAGAGTGATATTATTTGTATATGCAGTAGCCCCCAGTGATGTCACTGCAGTGCCTGTGCAACTGCTTGAGGTATACCAGCCACCGAAAGAATATCCAGTCTTTGAGGCAGTCTTTAATGTGGTGGCAGTGCCGTAGGTATGACTAATAGGATAGTTAGGTGCATGACTTCCGCTGAAAGAAGTGTCTCCCGCGTCTCTATATGTTATGGAATAACTTCTTGCTGTCCACTTAGCCCTTGCATATAGATGGTCGGTGAAAGGCATATCGGACGCTAGGGTGTAGTCGTTGTAGTTAGTTCCGTCTACACTATATTCATATCCACTAAATGTATACCCAGTTCTTGTGGGATTGGCGGGGAATATAGACGTGCCGGAGAGAGTGTTTATCTTGATAGTAGTAGTGTATGTATGCTGGCTATTAGAGAAATATCCCTCTCCTGCATTAAACGTCACTTGAACATTCTCCGGTGCGTCATAAGTCCATGTTTGCTCGAAGCGAATAGTCGCCACTTTAGCCGATTGTGTCATGGCTACACTGCTCGCTACTGCAGTGATTATGACAAGTGTCCATAATATAGACATCAATAATCCTTTTTTACTTTTGTTTCCCATTTCTCAATATCTCCTTTAACCTACAAAGATTGCAAAAAAATGCAACTTTTTAATAAATAATACACAAATGTATATTATTTGTCAACTCAATTGTTGTATATTTTTTCTTCAATTGTGTATTATTATATTATAGTAGTGAGATATAGTTATGGACGTTTTGAAGAAGATAGATGATTTGAGGAGAGCTCGTGGCTGGTCTGTATATAGGCTAGCGGAGGAGGCTGGCCTTATGCAGTCCACTGTGTCCAATATGTTTTATAGGAACTCTGTTCCCAGCATTTACACGTTGAGCCAAATATGCAACGCCTTCGGCATCTCTTTATCGCAGTTTTTTTGTGAGGAATCTCTAGAATTTTCAAACGATGAGATGCACCTTGTCTCTATGTATAAAAAACTTCCACCAAAAGAGAAGAAGTATATCAGTCAAATAGTCAATATAATGAGTAAGTAAATTATCTATTAAATATAACTCTATAGTGTATTAACTAGCATTGAGATATAAAATAAAAATCCACGGGTAAAACCCGTGGTTTTTCATATAACGGGTAAAACCCTT